>JAQGHP010000218.1 GCA_028288775.1 Phycisphaerales bacterium
TTATGCCCCTGCCAAAACAAATGAGCCTTCGCACGGTTGCGAAGGCTCATGGCGAATTCTCCCAAAGAAGATTCGTTCTATTTCGATTCCGGTGCCGGCGGCAGTGGCGGGGGGACCGGCGCGCCGAGCGCACTTTGTTGCCGATCCGCATTCCCCCCCGCCGACATGCGGATCTGTTCGAGCTCCATCCGCGCCCGCTCCGCCGCGGCCATCGCAGCCCGCATCGCTTCGCGGATGTTTTGCGATTGTTCCACCTTCGGCATCGCTTCTGTCAGCGTTTTGAGCCGTGCTTGGATGTAGACGAGTCGGGCCTGCCGCTCTTTTTCGGCGATGGTGAGGTTGAGTAGCTCACGGTTCCACGCCGTCAGGCCGTCGCCCGTGGGGCCGCCCGCCAGCGCCCGGCGGCGTTCGGCTATCATGGCCTTGGCTTCCGCGAGCGCCGCCTGCGCCTGATCCACCTCGGCTGCCGGCGCGGCGCCTTGCTTGTGCAAGGCCTGTGCCCGCTGTAATTGCACGTCTCGCACTTGAACAACCGCCATCAGTTCCTTGATCGCGTCATCGTCCGTCGCCACCGCCTTTACCCGGTTCGTCTGCTCGGCGATGGTCCTGGCCAGCGCATCGGCTCGCGCCCGCGAGCCTACTTCGTCCAACATCAGCGATTCCAGCTCGTCGTCCAGCCGCGAGGCAGCCTTCTGCAAACCCTCGGGCGAAACGTCGGCCCGCCCGGTCGCGGCGTGCAACTCGCTTTGGATCTTCATCAACTCATCGTGCCGCTGATCCAGCTCCTGCCGGGCCTGCTCGAACGCCCTCTCCCGCATGGCAAGTTGCTGCTTGAGCCAGGCCTGGGCCATTTCACGATTTTCCCGCGACGCGCCCGCATTGGGATCGGGCACCGCAACCTGCGCCCTCCCGCACAGTGTCAGCGTCACGCAAGCCAGCACGACCCCCAGGCAAATGAATCGTTTCATGGGATTTCCTTGGTTGGATTTCTTGTAAGTAGCATTAGATCTCAAGCCTTGATCCGCCCGAGTCGATCGCGCGCGACGGCCGCCTCGGGCGTGTCAGGAAAGAGATCGACAACATCTTTGTAAGATTCCGCAGCGGCGGGCGCGCCGCCGGGCTGACGCAATAGGACGTCGCCCCGATCAACCAAGATCCGCGCCGTGCGGTTGCGGCGGGCCGCCAGCTCGTCCAGCAAATCGGGACCGGCCAGGATCTCTCGCGCCCGCTCCGTCGCGGCGGCAGCCTGCTCCTCTCGCTGCGATCGCGCCTCCAACCGAAGCATCGCCGCAGCCGTCAATTCGTGCTGCCGTGCTTCGGATTCCAGCCGGGCATACTGGGCTTTCAGGGCGGGAATATCGATGGGCATCTCGCGACCCTTTAAGTCATCTTTGCCGGTTAAGGGTGCCTTCGATTTCGGTCCGCCATGAGCGACCAATACCGTGGCCGCCACCGCCAACAGCACGAGGACCGCGGCACTACCCGCGGCACGCATCCGCTTCCGTCCGCGCGCCCGATGTCGAATGCGCGCCGTCAGTCCCGCCGCAACCGAAGGCGGTGGGGCGGCATCGTCCGCGGTTTGCAGAAGCTCTCGCAATTGCTCTTCGTTCACGACGATTACTCCGGGTCGAACTCTCCGAGCAAGTCCTTCAACTTGTGCCGGGCACGGTGCAGCCGCACATCGACGTTATTCGCAGTAATTCCGATCAACTCGCCGATCTGTGCCGCGGATCGCTCTTCCAGGTAGTACAGGACAATCACTTCGCGATCCCGAGGTGGAAGGGCGGCCACCGCCCGCCGCACTCTGCTGCTGGTCTCATCCGCCACAGCCCCGGAGTCGGCCGGTGCTCCTTTGCGACTTTCCAGTCGCAACAGTCCGCCCGTCAGCCCCCTGAGCAGCGCCGCCCGGCGGAGGCGCGTCCGGCAGAGGTTGAGCGTCACCGCCGTCAGCCAGGTCCACAGCGAAGCGTCGCCGCGAAACGATTTCCCTTTGGAAAGGGCGGCGACGAACACGTCCTGCACCACGTCCTCCACGTCGCCGTTCCATCCGAGCAGGCGAAACGCCAGGCGGTTTACCCGAGGCTGGTACAACGCGACGAGTTGCTCGAACGCCCCGGCCTCCCCGAGCGCCAGCCGCCGTTCGAGTGTCGTGTCGGCGTCGCTCAGAGCCGGCCTCGGGGTAAATGCCGCGGTGTTCATCTTCAGTACCCAATTGGACTCGTGGGCCGGAGGAACCTTACACGCCTCTTGCAATTCCAGTTTTCCACGCTAAATTCCGCGACCCGTGACGGATCGAACGCGACCGCACAAGGGTATAGCAGGTGTGTGCGGAAGTAGGTTGAGACTGTTACGCGGCGGACGAAAAATTCATCCGGCAGCCTTGACGGGACGAAAATAAAACCTATACTCCCAAACCTCACTGCTGAACGCAGCGTATGGATAGGTGTTAGAGATGCAGAACTGAGGAAAACGATTGGCGATCTTCTCGAATCATCATTGCCGGCTTAGTTAATGCCAGCCCCTGCCTGAAGGGTCGCTGGTGCTCAGCCAGCCGACCGAGAACAATCGAATTTGAATGTAGAAGTGTCCGTTGCGAACTCGAATGAGTCCGCCGCCGATTTCAGTCGGCTGACTCACCCGCGTTTGGCGGATTTTCGTCGCCTGTAATTGGGACGAAAAGCTCTTTGACAAGTGAATGATGAGGTTCAAGGTTTATTTGCAGAAAATAAACGAATCCGCGATGCCTGCCCAGTTGGTGGAGGCATGGGGCTCCCACCCCGTGCTTCTTAATAGGTGAGGGCCAAAAGACTCACCGGTTTTTCCGTCTGGGGCAGCACTGACTTCAAGGTGCTGTTCGGGCAGGCGTCGTCGGGCACCTTTTTGGCGTAATTTTGGCCCGTTCCCGGGCGAGCGTTCCTTCGCATGAAGCAAAAGGAAGGAACGCGACGACGGCATGTGTCCATTGAATTGGGCACGCCCTTGCCGCCGGCGACCGG
>JAQGHP010000219.1 GCA_028288775.1 Phycisphaerales bacterium
TTATCCTAATCTTAATCTTAATCCTAATCTTAATCCGTCTTCTCCCCCCGTCCCCGCAAAGGCATCGTAACAGACGATTAAGATTACGATTACGATTAAGATGAGGATAGAACCAAGACGGCAAACCTCCCCGCCCCGGCATCCCCCCGGCAGACGCATTCGGTCCCAACGATCGTTCATCTCCCCCGGCGTCACCCCCGTTTTCACCACCGCCACCGCCACTTTTGAATGATTTGAATGATTGTGAATGATTTTTTCAGCGGGGATATCGCCCGCCCCAGCCCCCGCTCCCCGCCCGCCCGACGCCCCCGGCCGATCCCCCATCCGCCTCCGCCCGCGCGACAAAGCGCGACACTTTTCGCGTCGCGCGATCTCCGCCTCCCTTCTGCAAATCGCTTCTTTTCAATGACTTGCACGGCAACTTTCCGCGCGACTTCCCGCGCGACGTCGCGCCCGCGATCTCCCCTGACCGCCCCCCCTGGCCGATGCTCCCGCCGTGCGCAATCTCTACCCTCATTTCCAGCCCGCCGCAGCGGTTTTGCCCCCCGTTTTGACCGATTCTGACCGATTTTGACCGGTTTAAAGGCACTTCTCACAAAAAATCTGATAAAATCACAGCGGCCCCGAACGAAATCCGCCCCACCCGTTTCCGCCCCCCGCCCTCCCGCCAGCCTCATGTCTTGGAATGTCGCACTTTGTCACAACTTCACGGCTTTTGTTGTGAAATATTGCCAAAAAATCCCGTAACGCGAGCTTCATAAGCACGTTACAGAAAGATGGCGGATGTCACAATGCGACATTTATCGTAAGCGTCTTCCCGAATTGCATTTACAAGCAATTTGCGAAAATCGGATCCGAAGCATATGCGATAATTTGCCAGTATATTGCCATGATAGTCCTCTCCCAAGCCGCCCCATGGGGAACCGAGCGGACCCCGGAGCCGCCCGGCGTACGCCCCCCTTCGCATTTTCATCCCGAGCATCTGCATTCCCCTGCACTGCTCGCGACAATAATTAAGAACGTTCCCTCTGCATTTCCCAACGGCCAGGAAAGGGGGCCGGAAAAGGGGAGGCGTCCATAGAGTTTGATTGCCTGGTCGCGGCCTATCTTCGTCCGCCATGCCCTGATGCGCGCGAAGATGTGGACGCCTCCCCTCTTCATTTCCCCGTCATTTGGCCGATTCTCGGCTACTCCAGGAACGAAAATTTCCGCGAGGAGTGGTGGTTTTCGGTGTTTTCCCGACGGATGGAAGGCCTTTGACAGCCTTTACCCACCAATTAATTTTATCGTGGTCCCGCGAAGTCACGACAAGAAACCCACCGAAGAGTGTCAATTTGCGCTCGTACCAAACCCATGCTCCAATTGCGGGATATTCGTTTGATTTGGCCAGTTCCAGTTTCAACGAAACCCCTTCCGATTTGGAGGCGAACGTGTAGCTGTTCACGGCCAGCTTATTGGACAGCGTCCGGCGTCTCGCCGCAGATAGAGGGAGGAGGCCCTCCTTCTCAAGAGCCTCCAAAGCTGCCGAATCGAAGAGCTTCGTGGCAGCAGCAGCTAAGTCTTCTTCCGATATCCCGTGAAAGACATACCGCCCTGCGTCCACAAGTCGAAATCCATAAAGCGCCATCAGTTGCTTAAAATCACGCAGGAAGCGCGGTCTTCCCAGCCCGGTACGGTAGCGTATCGTAACCGTCCATGTCTTAGTTTTCATATGGCCGGTCTCCGGACAGACACTTTATTTACAGAACATCCGCACGACATAGCGGAGCCGAAGAAGGATCGTAAGCCATTCTAAGCAATATCACTTAAGAATCCGACGCCCGACTGGTGCGGGCAAGCAGGACGGGGACACTGCTGCTGCTGCCGGGCGGGGGATCGGCAGCGCCCGGCTTGGCCAAGGAAAGGGGTCATGAGCCGATTGCCGCCGAAAAGGCCAAGAAGCTGATAACGGGCCTAATGGCCATTTTTTGTCTCCCTTATCTGGAAAGTTGATCCGGAAGTCACATCGCCTCCTTCAAGCCCTTCTTTAAAAGCCACGCATTCACCGGGTACGCGGTGACAAAACCGAGGGCCATCCCGATCTGCATCATGAACCAGTAGACCGGGTCGGTCATCTCCGGCGGATGCCGGAAGAGAACCAGCGTTGTGAGTGCCATCCATCCGAACAGCCCCACCTCAAAGGCCGTCAGCGCGAGCGTGTCCGCCTTGATTGCCGCCCACAGGCCCGCGCCCAGTCCGAGGTTCCTCATCGGCGCGATCGTGAAGTATTGAAACGCGATTCCCAGGACGTACGCGAACGCGTAATCGAGCACGTAGGCGGTGAACAGTTCGTGGTGCCGCCTCGCGTCGAAGAAATTGAGGCCCAGGCAGAACATCAACCACTCGGCGATGATGTCGCCCAGCGTGCAGCCCGCCCCGCAGTGGCTGGTGCCGATGGCCGCCATCACCCAGAACGGCTTACTCTGGGACGGGTGCTCTTCGCCGCCATGTCCCGCAGGTCGCGCGCCCTGGGGCGCGGTGCTCGGCCGCCCCCATCGCCAATACGCCCAAAGAGCCAGCGGCCCCAGGTACAGCGCGTTGACCGGCCAGACCACGTTCATGATCCACATCTTCTGCGGCCGGGCGAACTCATCGACCGCAATTGCGCCCGCGCAGAGGAAACAGACAATCAGGGAAACCCACGCGACGATATGGAGCCAAACCGGCATAGAGCGCTCCGGACAATCGGCCCTCCGAGCTTCGCGAGATCTGGTTCACTGACCTCCATATCCCAGTAATCAAAGACCGCCTGCGCAGAAAATCCGCCGATGCCGGAGGGTGCTGCTTCCGGGGCGCGAGACTAAACCGTCACACGGCATCGCGCGTCAACGTCCCGCCGACCTGTCGCCAGATCTTGCGCGGGTTTTCGTCGCGCAATTCTTCGGGCAGAACGGATTGCGGGAAATCCTGGTAGCAGATCGGCCGGGCGAAGCGCTCGATCGCGGCCGACCCGACCGATGTGGTGCGCGAGTCGGTGGTCGCGGGATACGGGCCGCCGTGCTGCATGGCGGGCGAGACTTCCACGCCGGTGGGAAAGCCGTTGAACAGCAGGCGGCCGACCTTCCTCTCCAGCAGCGCGACGAGGCCGCGGTGTTCCTCCAGATCCTTTGCGGTCCCCTGGATCGTCGCGGTAAGGTGCCCGTCGAGCGTTGCCGCGACCTCCTCCAACTCCTCGCGCGACCCCGCCGTCAGCAGCAAAGT
>JAQGHP010000652.1 GCA_028288775.1 Phycisphaerales bacterium
TAGATCCACTTGGTCTCCTTGACCTTCGCCGGCCCTTCGGCGCGCACAAAGCGGGCGGGGAGCAAGATGGCCGACAAAAGCCCCACCGCCAATGCGAAGCGCAACAGATGCATGGGAAGTCTCTCCTGGGTGCAGTCGCAACGCCGGGCAATCATACCCGTCTTGGCGAACTGAGGCGAGGGAAGAAGTCGGCGCGCCTTGGGCATCGAAAGAGGATTTCACCACGTAGACACACAACACGAAAGCGAGCCTGGGTTAAACGCCGCACGTCCAGGAGGGGGTTCGAAAACACCGTTAGCCCGGATAATTCATCCACGCGGAAAACTCATTCGCGCCGGCCGCGGGAATCGACCGTTCGCGTCATAGGTTTTGATACTTATATTGCAATTCTCCTGTTCGGCGGCTTACAATAAGCATGAGCTGGCCGCGCGTCCTTCCGTTCAAGCAAGTCATGTTGTTTGACTTGCTGGCCGGTCCATCTTCGAGGAGAGACGATGCATGTGTTTCGCCATCGGGCTTTCTCCGCTGCCCTCTCTGCAGCTGTTGTGCTTGGCGCTTCCCAGATGAAATTTGCGGCCGCGGATGAGACCAACTCCTCCCAACAGGGAGACGGCGTAAACACGTTTAATCCAACCTACACGGCACCTGCCGGCAACATCCTCGCCGGTTTGACGCCGACGACGATCACGCCAAATCTGGACGCATTTGCCCTCGAATCTTCCGGCGGGGTTCCCGTTCTCACGGACGGCGTTTTCGGCCCCATCTTCACTGGCGTTTCGGGTTCCCATCCCTCGTTTGCGACCGGCGGAGGGTCAGGGGACGGGGGCACTTCGCTCACCTATACCCTCGCTTCTCCCGCCACCATCACCGGCATCGTCACCCTGGGCGGTTGGAACGACGGGGGACGCGATACGCAGGCCTACATGGTCTCCTACGGCATCGGAGGAGTGTTCACTTCGCTTCCCCCGGTGAACTTTGATCCGACCCCAACCGCCACCAACCTTCAGACGGCGTCTCAGGTCGTTCTCGACGGTTTCAGCATCCCGAACGTGGACGCGATCAAGTTCGATTTCGCCGCCGCCGAGAACGGCCACCAAGGCTACGCCGAATTGGCGGTGATCGGCTCGCCCGAACCGGCTTCCCTGGGTCTTCTCGCTCTGGGTGCAATGGGCTTGCTCGCCCGCCGTCGCCGGGTTGTCACAGGCCCACGCAATTGATCCATGTAGGGTGGGTGTACTCGCCCACCGTTCTCCTTGCGCGCACCGGCCCAAGCGCGACGGTGGGCGAGTACACCCACTCTACGGAATTCCTCGCTTCCCACCTCTGAGTCTCGGCGACTCGGCGTTCGATTTCGCCCGATCCCACTGGGCCTGGGCCGTTCACCGCGCCGCCCGATAGAACCGCGTCCGCACGCGTTCCACCACAAACTCCCCCTCCGATTCCCAGCCCCATTCCCGGGGGATATGGGGCCGCTTGTGCGGTGTCAGCACCAGCAGCGAATCCGCGACCAGCGAAAGTTGATACATCAATCCCGGCAGCCGCGAGGGCTCGCACAAGTGCAGCGCGAAGCTGCACGCGATCAGGCTGTAGCGCCGGCCGTCCAACGCGCCCGCCGCGATGTCGGCGAAGGTGAACGGCTCGGCCAGTTGGCCGGTGCGCTGCGCATACGCCTCGGCGGTGAACGGGTCGATCGCGTCGATCTTTTTCGCGCCCAAATCGCGCAGCGCCAAGGTCACTTCGCCGCTCCCCGCGGCCAGATCGAGCACGCGCGACAAATCCAGCGGCCACCGCTCCGTCGCCAGCCGCAGGCAACGGACGATGCTGTCTTCGTGGGGGTTGCGGTAGGTGGAGCCGTACTGTTGGTAATACGCGTCCGCCCCGTGCCGCTCGTATTCCTCGCGGATTGAGCCGGCGGGCTCGTCCGCGTCATCGGGGAAGAATGGTTCGGATGGCGACTTCATTGGGTGGGAATTGGCTCGCTCCCAAGCACAAGCCGAAATAGACTGTCTTCATGCCGGGAAATATTTCAATGGCCGATGTCCTGGCCCTTTCTGCTGACGAGAAGCTGCGGCTCATTGAAGAGGTCTGGGACAGCCTCGCGCTCGATCCGCAAACACTAGGGCTCACCAACACACAGCGCCAAAATCTTGATGAGCGCCTTGCAGACCCTCAACGAGATCCTGGCGTTGGCTCGTCGTGGGAAGATGTAAAGGCGCGAATTCGGAGAGGGTTGTCATAACAGCGGTAAATCTCTTCCCACGTCATCCGCTGCCCCTCGAACTTCTCCGCCTTCTTGATCGCATCCGCCTGCCTGGCCGGCGCCGTGGAAAGAAATTTCGGGCTCGGCGTCATCCCCACGCGCCATAGGTTCAGGCGATCGGCATCCCAGCACGCTCCGACGGTTGGGTCGGTAGAAGTCCGCCCGTCCGCATGCGCGTTGCAGGCGCCAATGAGCAGATCCAGACGCGGCTGCGAAAGGTGAAACGCTTCGCCATGCAAGCGCCTTGCATAATGGCCGGCCCGGCGGCCGTGATCGGGGTCGTGGCCGTCGTTCAGACGTTGCGTGTCGTGAAAGAGGCCAAAGAGGAAGACGATTTCACCATCGACATCGGGCATGTTGCCGCACAGTTCGAGGCCCGTCCACGCCACGCACTTCCAATGCCCTTCGCCATGAAGGAACGACTCGCGGCTGGTCGATCCCGCGAACACGGCGTCGAGCAGTTTGCCAAGCTCGGGAATCGCTTCACTTCTCATGCATCACCACCGGCGCGCTCAAATAAATTTCCCCCGCCGTCGCCTGGCGGCTGATCGTGTCGAGCAGGAACAGCGTGTCAACGTGGATCGGGTAATGGACGACGCCGTCATCCGCGCCGCCCCAGTGGCCGGCGGATTTGCCGGTGAGGGGGAAGCTCACGTAGCGCCAGCCGGTCCAGGTGATGCGGCCGCCGTCTACCTGGAACGTCTGGCCGCCGGCGTCCACGAATCGCATGCGGAGGATGTTCGCGGAGTTGTCTCCATGCACCCAGATGCCCAGCGAAGCGGGGTGGCCGTCGATCTTGATTTCCTGACGGCTGAAGACCCGCAGGAACTTCCAGCCCGCGTCCGATCGGTACGTCAGCTTGAGCGCCGGAACACCCTCGGCGACGGCCCCGTCCGGCGGCAATGCCGGGGCGAGCGATTGCTCCGAGCGGACTTTCGCGTCGCCGTCTGGCGCGACGTCGAGTCCGCCGTTGTCTTTTAGGGACAGATCAATCAATGGCCGATATTGCGCCGCCGGCAGATTCAGAATCATGTGCCCTGAAGCATCGTGCAAGTAGAAGCTGGTCTCCTTCTGCGCCGGCCGCAACCAAGGCGGATTAAATTCGATCGTCTTCGCGTGCTCTCCCGCTTTCGTTTCGAAAATTGCAGTAGGCCGGTAGGAATTTATGTCTTCCAAGTGCAAAGACGCGTGCCCCGTGACGGGGTCTCCCGCGGGATTTTCAACACGCACGGCAAGCGTTTTTGAAGGAGTGACCACCAGGTGCGCGTACAGCGGATTGCCAGCGATAACATCTGTGCGTTGGGTGAGCCGGCCGAGCCCTTCAACCTCGAACGCCACTTCCACCGGCTGCGGCGACGCGTCCCGTCCGAGGCTCGCCTCGGCGACAATCGGCGCGGATTCGCCGGGCTTCAGAGTGGTCTTCTTTTCGCCTTGAATAACGGTGATCGGCCGCGCGAGCGGGTTGCGCAGCGTAGTCTCAACGCGCACTGCCGCCGGGCCTTCCTTCACGATCTCCAGCGGCACACGCGTCCACGCCGCGGCGACGCGGAGCAGATCAGTCGGTTCTCTGGGCACGATATACCTGGGCGTGTCGGTCAGGTCGAACTTTAGCCCTAGGGCGTCCGCGTTGGCGTCGCCATGGCGGGCGCCTTCGTTGTCGATGAGCTCAAACTTGCCCGCGCCGGTCGATATCGTGAGCGCATGGGGCGCCTTCGCGGTCGTCCAACACACGATCCGCGAACGGTCCGCGCCGTCGTCGAAGAGCAGCACGTAATCATCGGCCCCGCCCACCGCAAGCCGCTTGCTGAAATGCAATCCGCGCAGCGTGTCGCCCATGGTCTTCGCGGCACGATACGCGGGTTTGGGTTCGTACAATTCCGCGTCTCCCTGCCGGGCGTCGGAATGAACCGTCCCGAAATGGTGCTCCGGCTCCTTCGGGTCCTTCCCGTCGTCGTGCCAGTCGTACCAGATCGACAGGGGGATGCTGTTGGAGAGATTGGTCAGCAGTTCCCGCGAGAGATATTTCGCCTGCCGGGCTTCATCGAAATTCTTCCAGCCCGCCGAGAAGCCCCATTCGCCGGAAAGAATGGGAATCGCCTTGCCCTTGGGGGCGTATTGGGCGATGAGCATGCGGAGCTTGCGGTACTCGGCGGCGACGGTTTCGGGGTCTTCCTGGCGGTAGGGATGCACGGAAACCGCCGACCAATATTCCAGGCAGCCGGCCTTGAAGCACGTTTCGATGAACGGCAGATCGATCAGGCTGGTCGCGGGGCCGATGTACGTTTCGCCCGGCTCCGCCTCGCGGATTGCCTTGCCCACGGCGAGCGCCATTTTCGCGTAGTCGTCCACGTTGGTCTTGGGCCGCCAGAAGCTGATGTTCGGCTCGTTGTACATTTCCCACAGCACGCCACGGCCCTTGAAGTGATGGACGGCCGCCGCGGCCCAGCGGGCCATCGCGGCGCGGCCTTCGTCCGTGTGCGGCGAGAGGTCGTTGTCATAATTGCGGTTGGAATAATCGAGGATGAACACCGCACGGAGATGCTGCTTATCGAGTGATTGGAGAAGATGGTCGTAATCAGAGAAATCGTATTGGCCCTTCTCACGTTCGGTGCCGCCCCAGCCGAAGTCCATGCGAATCCATTTGAACCCCGCCGCGGCAAGCTGCTCGAGTTCGCCGGGCTGAGGGTGGGTGAAATGAATGTTCACGCCGACGCCATCGGGCAGAAGGGGGTCGGTTGGGGGAAGGGCCTGGGCCGCGGCGAGGCGGGGAGCGAAAGCCGAGAGAATCATGAGACAGACGATGTAAATTCGCGCGGGCATGGAAATCTCCGGTCGGACCTCGCTTGAGGGGCTTCTCTGAAAGGTGTGGAGCTTGTCACCTTCCGCCGCGGGACCAAGGCACAGACGATTAAGATTAAGATTTAAGATTAAGATTAGGATTAGGATTAAGATTAGGATAGGAGCGCGTGGAGATGCGCCTCAAAGCGCGATCCTAATCTTAATCTTAATCCTAATCTTAATCGTCTGTTCGCATTTCCGCCGGTCGAGCACGAGCGTCGCCCAACGCCGCCCATCACCCGTTACCCTTCCTTCTCCTCCTTCGGCTTAGGCGTCAGCAGAACCTGCCCCACCCGCCGTTGCTGCACCGACAACACTCTGGCCTTGTAGTTTTCCATGTCCACGGTATCCCCCGGCCTTGGCCAGCGGCCGAGCTTTTGGATGACGTATCCGCCGACGGTGTCCACGTCTCCTCCGTCGATTTCTTCGGAGAGATGCAGGCGGTCGCGGAGGTCGTGGAGGGCGAACAGTCCGCTCACGCGGAAGTTCACGCCGTCGCGGATGAAATCGGTCTGGGAGACGGGGTCGAACTCATCCTCGATTTCGCCGACGATTTCCTCCAGCACGTCTTCGATCGTCACGATGCCGCTGGTCGCGCCGTATTCGTCCACGACGACGGCCATGTGAATGTGGCTGGTCTGAAATTGCCGCAACAGCTTGAGGACGGGCGTGAGCTCGGGGACGAAGAGGATGTCGCGCTTGATTTTTTGCAGGTTGATCTCGCCCGAGCCGATCACGTGGACCATCGATCCGGGCTTGCCGTCCGCGATGGCGATGGCCTCGCCATCGGGGGTCTTCTCATCGGCGAAGCGCAGCTTGCCCGGCACGAGGGCCAGGTGGCTGAAGAGGTCTTTCATGTGGACGAGGCCGATGACGTGGTCGAGGTCTCCGTCGCACAGCGGCAGGCGCGTGTAGCCGCCTTTTTGCACGGTGCGCAGCACTTCGCCGATGGGCTGGTCGAGCGTGAGATAATCCACCCGCGTCCGCGGCACCATGATCTGGCGAACCTTGAGCTCGCCGATGTCGAACGCGCTGGCGAGGATCGCGCCGTGCCCCTTGCCAATCGTGCCCTGCGCAACCGCCTGCGCCAGCAATCCGCGCAGCTCTTCCTCCGTATGCGGCAACCCACCCTCAGCAGAGAGGTCCGTCCGCACGCCCGTCAATCTCAGCACCGCGTGCGTCACGGAATTGAGCAGCCAGATCACGGGATAGAACAAATACGTAAACGCGACCAGCGGCCCGGCCACAACCGGCAGCAGCCGATCGCTGTAGGTGATGGCCCAGTTCTTGGGCGCCTGTTCCCCGATAACGATGTGGAGCGACGTGCTGATCGCCATGGCGATGGCGAAGGCAATCCCCTCGAGATCACGCCCCGGCAGATGCAGCGGCGCGAGCACGGGTGAAATGATGGCCGCGACGGCGGGCTCGGTGACCGCGCCCAGCCCCAGGCTGGCGACGGTCACCCCGAACTGGCAACTGGAAAGGTAGAGGTCGAGCCGCCGTTTGATTTGCAAGGCAAGTCGTGCCGCGAGGCTGCGGGAGGCCTCTTCCTCCAGCCGCGACGCCCGCGCCCCCACAGCGGCAAACTCGGCGGCGACGAAAAATGCGTTCAACACCACCAGCCCCAGGGTGGCAATAATCTTCCAGACAATATCCACAAGGGGCCGTTGTACCCGTCCAAGGCAGGGCAAACAACTTCATCAGCATGGATTGCAAATTGCAAAGTGCAAACTGAGAGGCGGGCCCGTGTGCCCGTCTTCCAATTTGCACTCTGCGATTTGCAATCCCCACCAGCGGCGCGGTCCTACGCAATTTTCACAAACGCGCCCGCATCTCCCGCCTTTGCCGCGTCGATCGGCTTGCTCGTGTCCACGATCACGTGCTTCTTGTCGTCCACGGAAATCGTGAAATACGTCAGCGGCTTCTTCGCCGGCCCCAGCTTCCCGTTGGGCTTGGGCACCGGCTGACCGGAATAGTTAAAGCGGCTGCTGTGCTTGGAGCAATAGACCTGGTTGTCCTTGATCTTCAGCAGCGCCTGCTTGTGCGTGCAGATCGCAGTGATGGCGTACAGCTTCCCGCCGTCGCGCACCACGATCATGTGCTGGTCCTTGATCCACTTTTCCGAAGGCCCGTCCTTCGAGAAATCCGCCAGCGCCCCGACGTCCACCGGCCCGGTCTTCACCGGCGGCACCGCGTCGTCGTCATCGTCGTCCATCTCCTCGTCCTTGCCCATCGCAAACGGGCAGGAGAGCGCACACCCGCAAGTCAACGCCGCCGCCGCGGCCAAAAAGTTCCGGCGGTTCAATTCCGTCTTGAGTTCTTCTGACATCGAAGCGTCCTCGTTAGAGTATTTCCCACTGCCCAACCGTCCGCAGGGTGGGGCCAACCGATATACCGCGCTGACCCGCTGACGTGGCCGTTTCGGCGATTTCAGCCATCCCAACTGACACCCGCGAAGGGGAAAAGATAGACGAGGACTGCACGACGTTCAACCGGCGTAGGGTGCCGCGACGGTCAACCTCTCGCCGTTTCCCGATTTGGAAATCCCGTTGGGGAAGCTCTGGCGGGAGTAGCGGGACAAGTGGTACGAGGGTCCCGACTAGAAATCTGAAAGCTGTCGCGTAAAGCATAATGAATTCGAATTCCGAATACCCGTGGGATGCGATCATGCCCAGCGCGCGATCCACGGCGTCGCCGCGATCGATCAGAATTTTGGCCTTCGCGACGACATCCGGTGGGAGCGGGGTGGGCTGGCCCTGATCGGCGGTGATGGATTTATTGGCGAGGGCGTCGGCCACCTGCCGGCGCAGCGCCGCAATCTCGTCCTTTACCTCACGAATCCCCGTCGTCCCTGCCTTGGCGAGCTCATGCAATTGACCGTAGCGCTCCTCCGACTCACGGCGCAGCGCCTCCAGTTCGTCCTTGATCCGCCGGATCGATACTTCCAATTCGACGGGACTGGCGATGTTGTGCCGCAGGCGGTTGGCGTCCTTCAGCCGCTGTTGATAGGCCACCTGTAGCGATTTCAATTCTTCCGGTTCCGGCGAGGCCGGATCGACGGGAAAACTCTCATCGAGAAAATGGTAAATGACCTTTTTCCCCATCCGCTCGGCTTCGAGCGCTTCGAACTGCGTGTACGAAACGCGGCCGAAGTCGGGCGTGGGGCGGGGCGGCTCCGCGCCATAGCGCCGGCCGACCAGTTGCAGGACCATCGCGCAGTTCGATCCGCCGGCGGAGGACTTCAACAAGATCGCCGCCGTCGGTGGCTTCGATGTCCTGCCAGACGGGCTCGTAACCCATCGAGAAGAGCACCTTGCCGACGAGGTCCCGCGCGGAGCGCAGGTCACTGGTGGAAGAGATGAAGATTACCGGCTTTGAAGTCATGAAAGTCCCACACCCGAGAGCGGCGAAGGCAATCATATGCCATTGGGGCGAAAAAGAGGAGGCGTCCATTTGAATCTACTTGTGAACAGGAAAGGGGGTCATAAGCCGAAGCCGATTGGCACCGAAATAGCAATAAGCTGACGATGGGCTTAAGGGGGGAAAGGGGAGGCGTCCGTATATTCATCCAGGCGCCATGGGCACCGCGGCCTTTCGCGGGCGGGAGCTGCTTTGCAGGCCAAGGCGGCCAGCGACCTCCCTCTGTCAGGCCTCGCCGCCGAAGGGCCGTCCGTGGCTGACGCCCTCGCGCAACGCGGCGTAGTCCGCGTCGTCGGCGAACAGTTCCCGGCGGTTGAGGCAGTTGATGACGATTCCGCCGGGGGCTTTGCGGGCGCGTCGGGGCATGCAGCCGAACGTAGCGGCCGCGACCGGGTAGGTCCATTATATGGACGCCTCCTGCTCTGTCTCGACCCTCCTTTTTCCTCAATTTTCTTGCGGAGCCCGTTTTGAAAATTAGCGAGAAAATGGCCTTATTCTGAG
>JAQGHP010000233.1 GCA_028288775.1 Phycisphaerales bacterium
AGGCCGGAATTTTGGATGGCACTTTCCACGGACGAACGGTACTTCTTGTCGCGCGACATTCCAATCAGCTGATAGCGAAGGTTGGGGAATTCGGGAAGGAGCCGGGCGGCCACGCGCACGGCATCAAGCTGACCTTTGTGATGCGCCAGGCCCGCCACGGTGACGATCCGAGGGGATGCGCCCGGGGGGAAAACGGGCGTCTCAGCATGGTTCGCATCCAGCGTGGTCTGCGGCAATTCGCAGCCGAAGGGCACCTCCCTGATCTTGCCCTGTGCGCACCCGGCCTTTGCCAGGCGCGCGCCGACGGTTGCGCTGTGGCAGATCGCAAGACGAAATCCTCCCCCTTTTAGAAACCGCGACCACGCCCAGACGTTGGGGATCGCTAGCGCGTTGCGGACGCGATAGTGCAGGCGCGGGTAGTTGTGAAGTCGGGGGAAAATGCGCTCGGCGGGGGGAAGGTTGTGGACGGTGAAGATCCAGGGGACGCCTTCAAATTGCTCCCCGCACGTGACGAGAAAACGTATTCCGCCGCCCAGTACGTGAACCAGGTCCGGTTTGAATTCGCGCAGCGCGCTGGCGACCTGCTGGCGGGCGTTCGGGCCGGGCGGATAATCGAGGCGGAAATGCCGCGTGCCGGCAAGTTCGTCGGCCAGGACGTCAGAGCACATCGCGATGTCGCACCCGCGTTCCGCCGCCCCGCGGACCAGCCGGATCTCCTCCGTCCGTGCGCCGCCCAGTCCGTAGCCGGTGAGGCCGGTGACAAATAACACCCGGGCGGTTGAAGCCGGGGGGCGGGGCGAGAGGGGCGGGAATTGCGGACCCGCGCGCCGCGGGACATCAAGCGTTCGAAAGAGCGGACGGTGTGGGGAATATACTTCGTGTTGCACGACTTGGGCCTCCGTGCGGTCTGTGCCTTGGGAGCGGGGGTGGCGCGCCGTACGTTCGCGGTTTGCGGTCAATGGTGGAACCGAGGCATTCCCTCAATTGCGGGGCAGGCAATGCCTGACGAAGCCCGTTTCGCGCTTGACGGGGTGGAGGGGGTGTTTTAGTTTGACGTCCGGTAAGTGTCGCCGCCGAAGGAAACGCTCCGGCGAATGTTCTTCATGGGCTCCCGCATGATGACCGATGTTGACGACGTGAGGGGAAGTTCCCTTTGCCGCGGCGGCGTTGCCTCCCGCGGGCGAGCGTCTGGGTCGCGGCGATGAACAGCGCGTATGTCCGTTTCAGCCACCAAAATCCCCGTTTCCCAGATGACGACCTTCCAGCCCCCCGCCGACGCCGGCGCGCCCGGTGACGCCGAGCGCGAGACGGTGATCGAGCCCACAAAAGGCTGGATCGGCATCAACTGGCGCGAGATGCTCCACTCGCGCGAGCTCCTCTATTTCCTCATCTGGCGCGACCTGAAGGTGCGCTACAAACAGGCGGTCCTGGGCGTGGGGTGGGTGGTGCTGCAGCCGGTGATGAACATGATCCTGTTCACACTCGTCTTCGGCAGTGCCGCGGGATTGAACCAGCGACTGAAAGGGCACGAGAACCAATATTCGGTGTTCGTGTACGCCGCCCTGCTTCCGTGGCAGCTTTTTGCCACAGCGATCAGCTCCGGCGGAATGTCGCTGGTGAACCAGCAGAACATCGTCAAGAAAATCTACTTCCCGCGCCTGTACGTCCCCACTGCCGCCGTCGGCGGCGCGCTGACGGACATGGCAATTTCCTTCGTCATTGTCATAGGCCTCGCGGCGTTCAAACACGTGACGTTTTCGCCCCTGCTGCTTTTGATGCTGCCGCTGCTGGTGTTGTTAACGTTGCTCAACGCGCTGGGGGTCGCCTATTTGCTGTCAGCATTGACGGTGAAATACCGCGACTTTCGATTTCTGATCCCGTTCATGTCGCAGGTGCTGATGTTCGTGAGCTTCGTGGCGTTCCCGCCGGCATTGGTGGGGAACAGCAAGTGGAAGTGGCTGTTGCTATTCAACCCCATGTACGGGGTGGTCGCGGCGTTCCGTAAGTGCATCCTGAACTTCCCTGATTCCGTGACCGGTTTCGCGCCGCAGTACCTCATCAGTTCCATCGTCGGCGGCATGCTGTTGTTCTGGGTCGGCCTTTTCGTGTTCCGGCGGACGGAACGGAATTTTGCGGACATCGCGTGAAGCCCATCATTACCGTCGATCGCCTCGGAAAAGCGTACACTCTGGGCCACACGGTGGACCGGCATGCGACGTTTCGCGATGCGCTGGTACACGCGGCGAAGGCGCCGATCGAGCGGTGGAAGCGCCGCTTTACGCCGCCGGAAAAACGTGCGGACGCGTTTTGGGCGTGCAAGGATGTTTCGTTTGAGGTGAATCGCGGCGAAGTGGTCGGCCTGGTCGGGCGCAACGGGGCCGGCAAATCGACACTGCTCAAACTGCTCAGCCGCATCACGGAACCCAGCGAAGGGGTTGCCCGGCTGCGCGGGCGCGTGGCATCGCTGCTGGAAGTGGGCACGGGGTTTCATCCCGAACTCACCGGCCGCGAAAACATCTACATGAACGGCGCGATCCTCGGGATGAAGCGCGTGGAGATCAAGCGGAAGTTCGATCAGATCGTCGCATTCGCGGAGATCGAAGAATTCCTCGACACGCCCGTCAAGCACTATTCCTCCGGCATGTACGTGCGGCTGGCCTTCGCCGTCGCGGCGCACCTGGAGCCGGAAATATTGATCGTTGACGAAGTGCTGGCCGTCGGCGACGCGCAGTTCCAAAAACGCTGCCTGGGGAAGATGAAGGAAGTGAGCGAAGGGGAAGGGCGCACGGTGCTGTTCGTGAGCCACAACATGCAAGCCGTCTCGACGCTGACGCAGCGCTGCGTGCTGATGAGCAAGGGCCGAATGGCGATGGTCGGCCCCACGCCGGATGTGATAAGCGAATACCTCCGGCAGGTTGGCGACGCGACGCGCGAACAGGTTTACACCGCCGCGGCGGTTCCCAATAAACCGAAAATCACGCGTGTAGAGCTGCGCACCAGCGAGCCCAACAACGTGCAGATGAATGGCCGCCCGATGGAAGTACACATCGAGCTGACCACGCCCGTCCCCATCAACGGCGCACGTCTAAGTTTCCACGCCTGCAACACGATGCAGGAGCCGATTCTCTATTTCTGGTGCCACGATACGGAGCACCCGATGGCCCGCGAGGCGGGCACCTACAAGCTGGTCTGCCGGGTGCCGAAAATGCGGATGTTCATGGGCGACTACACGCTCCGCGTGCATCTCAAGGAGCAGGCCGGCGGCAAGGAGTTCGAGGTGCTGGAAGGGATCTGCCCCTTCGAGGTGGTCATGTACGGCCGCGACCGCGAGGGGGGCTGGTATAAGAATACGTGTGCGTATCTGGAAGAGGGGAATTGGGACGTGAGCAAGGTAGGGTGAGGGTCGGGGCTCCAGATTATTTTAGGGATTTATCCGCACTTCGTTGGGGCAAGTACTGGTTATTTATTCACCGGACGGAGCGAGAGCTCAACCTCGCGCAGAAATGTGGGGAGATCGACGATCTTTACCTCCGGAAAGCGCTCGCAGAAATCCCGCCCCTCGGGTGTGTCCTTCCTCATCAGGTAAGTTAAATGCCGCTCGTTCCAAGTGACCAAGTATCGGGCACCGGCTGCAATCGCCAGATCGGTATATGGCTCGTCGTCCGGATCGCGTGGAAGCGAAAACGAATTCGGGACGCTTGGAAAGATCGCGGCTTTGGCGCGCACCGATTGGAGCAGAGTTTGTGAATCCTCGGAACGCAACTGCGGGAACTTATACGGATTCTGAAAATAACGTGCGCCGGCTCATCAATTAGCAACCATGCTTGCGCAATGGGTTGCGCGCCGAGCAAAGCGCGTGTTACTTTCGGAATCCGTATTATTTAGGATGATGGGGCGGCTCAGCACGTCTTCGATCTCGACGAGCACGTCCCGGCTGAGGCAGAGCGTAACCGCGCCCGCATCCACCAGTTCAAGGCACTTTCGGGCGGCATTGTTCCTTCGACCGGCCCCCTGAAGGAAGACGACACAATCATAGACGACCCGGATCGGCTCCGGCGTCATGCCCGCTCGGCCTTGCGCTCTCGGCGGGCTTCGTCGCGAGCCTGGAGAATCACTGACGTGAACTCGTCATCAGTCACACCGGCGGCATCCACCGCTCGTGCAAATGGTTCGGCTGCCTCAACCAACGAAAAAGGCGCATCAAGTTCCCGGGTAATGATCTGCTGCACAAAAGTCGTCACGTCTTTGCCGGCGGCGCGGGCACGCTCTTCAAGACGGGCTTCGGCATCGGCGGGAAGAGCAATCGTGAGTGTCATAATTGCACCTGTCAATCCAACCAATTATACCCATTCGGGCCGACATGCGACAGCATTTGCGGACAAGTGCGGATCATGAATTGCGTGGCGAAGCACCTCATTTACGCTGCGTTGATCGTCGGCCGCGTTGGGCATGCTCCCACAGGAGCTTGCCTTTGGCCGATAGCGGCCGGGTCTCCTCAAATGAGATTTCGTGATTGAACTCCTTCGTCGCTGCCGTTCGTTCTGCCGGAGTCATCTTCGTAAACGACTTGGCCTGTTTCTTCTTGGGCACGAGTCCTACTTCCTCAGCAAAAACATCGGATACGGCCCATGCCTTCCCGTGAACCGTGGGAACAATTTCTCGAAGCCATAGATCGCCGCCAGCAGTAGGCGGCCCAGGCGTTTGGGGTGGGCGTACGTGCGGAGGAACCAGACGTTCACGCTGCGCCAGACGACGATGTCGATCGGGAAGCTCCACTTGCGGGAGGTGAACCAACTTAGCGGGTGGGCGTGGAAATAGAACGGGGCATTGGCGCTGTCGGCTTTTTTCCCGGCGTCCGTCTGCGGAGCGGGCTTGCGGCCTAGCAGCTTTTTGATGGCTCGCACCGGCGCGGTTTGCCTTGCCACTCTCCACCATCGCGCGGGCTTGTTGCCCCAGCGCAGGAGCAGCGGGTCGCTGAAGGTGTAGACGATCACGCCGCTACGGCCGGGGCGGAGGACTCGGTAAAGCTCTTCGAATGCCTTGCCCTGCTCGTCCTGGGGGACGTGGTAGATCGTGTGCAGTGAAATGACGGCGTCGAGGGCGTTCGTCTTGATCGGCAGGTTGGTGATGTCGCCGAGGATGTAGACGCCTTTGTCGCCAATTTTCCGCCGGGCTTCGCGCAGGGCCTGCACGGAAATGTCCATGCAGATGCGCCGCTGGTAGCCCTGCGAATACGTCAGGTACTCGGGGTACTGCACGGGGCCGGAGGCGACGTCGAGCAGGTAATCGCCGGTGGGTTGGAGATAGCGGTTGACGCGAAGGTGGCACTTGCGGATGTAGTCGGCGGAGACGGGGCGGAGGTCTTCCCAAATGACTGCGTCTTCGAAATCGCCCTTTTCGTCGCGCTTCCAGCCGATCTGGTCGTAGAAACTTTGGACGGCGCGTTTTTCGGGGCGATGGGCATTGCCGTGCCGGGCGGCGGAGGCGCGATCCAGCGCGATGGCGCTGTTGGGGAGCATCAACAGGATGCCGTCCTCAACGCGGTAGGCGAGGGAGCCGTCGGCGTTGACGAGGGCCGCGGTGATCTGGCCGTCCACGGCGCTGCCGTCGAGGTGGGCGGCGTCCGATCGGCGGGCGGCGGCGTTCAGGTCGTCCAACTCCCGGTCGCTCATCGGGCGCACGGAGGTGTCGGTGACGGGGCAGCGCAGGCGTTCGATCAGATCGGCGGGGACGTTCCCGAGCCCGACTTCGGCGGAGTCGGAGGCCGGCGGGATGAAGCGGTGCGAAGGTACGACGGCCATCCCGCGACTCTCCTTGCAAAACGGCATCCATACCATTCCATACACCAACGGAAAAAATGCCGCCGCGCCGGGTATTTTCTGAAGTAAAGATCGTCAGCCCTCCCCCACTCTCTTCGCCAACGGGCATGGGTACGGCCATGGCGTACACCGCCGGCGGATGTTAGCCTCTCATCCAAAGGGCCACAATCACCGATTTACTGCTGGAAGGCCCTCACCATGCGAATCGGGTATTTTGCCAGCGTCTCCTACCTACATAACAGCCCGAGCGGGGGCTATGCGCACATGAAGCAGTTCCTTACCCAGGCCGCGGCCATGGGAAATGAATTGCTCCTTATGCATGGCGGAAGCCACCCCGACCCGCGCGTCCAGCCCGCGCCCAAAGGGCGCCTGGCCCGGTTGCTCGCGCTGCGGAGCGTCGATTTTCTTTACTACCGCGTTGAATATCGGACCCCGCGCGACGTGAAGTGGGTGCTGGGGCCGCGCCGGTCGCTGATCGGCTCTCCGCCGGTGGTGTGGGAGTTTAACAGCGTGCCCGAATACGCGCGGGTGGTGGGAGAGCCCGAAGGCAGCGTACAGAAGCACATTGCCGCGTTGCGCCATTACGGCGCGGGCTGCGATTTGGCGGTGTGCGTCTCGAATGCGATCACCGATTACGTCCGGAAACATCTGGGCCTGCGCAATGTGATGACCGTTCAAAACGGCTCCGACCCGGATCTCTTCACGCCCAATGCTCCGCCGGTGAAGCGCGTGGTGCGTCGCCCGGGCCGGTTGAACGTCGTCTGGATGGGCTCGGCGGAAGTGAAATGGCACAACTTCGATCTGCTGCGCGACGCGGCATGGCTGCTGTGGGATAACGGGAACCCAGTGGCAGACTTTCATATCCTCGGCAAAGGCTTGCAGGATCTGCGCGAGCTCCCGCCCAACGTGCATTATCACGGCGCGGAGCAATACGAAAAGCTCCCCAACTGGCTGACGGCAATGGACGTGGGCCTCAATGTCTACCGGGCCGGTGCCGCGGACTACAGCAGCCCCCTCAAGCTTTTTGACTACATGGCGTGTGGGCTGGCCCTGGTGAGCACCGATCAGCCGCAGGTGCGCGAGGTGTTTGAGAAGCTTGGGCAGACGGATTTGGTGGTTCCGACTGATGACCCGCTCCCACTGGCCACAGCCTTGCGAAAGCTGGCCGCGGACCCGGAGCGGGTGCGCCGACAGGGCGTTGCGGGCCGGCAATTGGTCGTGGACTTCTACAACTGGCGGCGGGCTGCATCGGACACTTTGGAAGCCATGAAAGCCATTCCTCCGCGCCGTAGCGGACAGGCCTCCCCTACTCTCCAGCCAGGGCCAGTTTCCGCGTAAACATTGACCCTGAAAACTGTTACGCATCGAATTGCATTTCCGCTTCGCGCTTGCGCGGCCTGCAGTTCGCAAAAAGACGGCTCGCCTTGGTTGAAAACGCGTGCCACAATAGCCTTGAGCGGTCCGGGCCATGGACCGATATTTGAGAGCGAGCGCGCCCGTTCCGCGCAAGGGATTGTCGTCTGTCGCATTGGAGTCGATCGTCGTGGACCTGCCCCGGATAACTGTCGTAACGCCGAGCTTTAACCAGGGCAATTACCTGGAGCAGACGATTCGCTCGGTCCTCGATCAGGGCTACCCGAATGTCGAATACATTATTTGCGACGGCGGCAGCAAAGATCAGAGCGTCGAGATCATCAACCGATACGCCGACCGGCTGGCGTGGTGGGTGAGTGAGAAGGACAAAGGGCAGACGGACGCCATCAACAAGGGCCTGGGCCGGGGCACCGGCGAACTGTTCACGTACATCAACAGCGACGATACGCTGGAGCCCGGCTCGCTCATGGCCGCGGCGGAAGCGTTCCGCAACGGGCACGATTGGGTGGGTGGCTGGGCGATGTTCTTGGAGCCGGGGGGCGGGCAGTGGCCGCAGTTGCCCGAGCCTTATGAAAAACGGATCGACTGGTTCCAGTGCAATCCGATCAGCCAGCAGGGCACGTTTTGGGCATCCCGGCTGACGCGCGAGCTCGGACCTTTTCGCGAAGACATGCACTTTGCCTTCGATTACGAGTTCTGGATGCGGATGCTGTTTCTGGGGGGCGTCCGCCCGCACATCCTCCGCCGATGCATGGGCGGTTACCGCCTGCACGACGCGAGCAAGACGGTTTCGCAGTACGAAAAATTTCGTGTCGAGTATAAAGCACTGCGAGCAGAGTATTGGAAGTACCTGACGCCCGAGGAGCAGCGCGTGGCGCGGGCGCGGCGTCGGCGGTGGGAATCGGAACAGCACCGCCTTTCGGGCTGGCGCGCGATCCGCGAGGGGAACATCCCCGTCGCCCGCGAGCACGCCCGCGAAGCGTTCCGACGCCGCCGAACGTCTTTCGAGTCATGGCGGTTACTGTATTGTGCGCTGCGGGGGTATTGAAAATTACGGCGGGCGAAATAGTTACGATGCAGGGCGGTGCCCCGACAGTCTCAATTGTCATTGGCGCATACAATGCGCAGCGTTACCTTGCGCAGACGCTCGACACGCTCCTGGCGCAAACGCTGGCGGATTTCGAGCTGATCGTCGTGGACGATGGCTCCGTGGACACAACGCCCGACATATTGGAAAATTACCGGACGAAAGACTCGCGCGTGCGGCCGCTGCGCATCCCGCACGGCGGGATCGTGGAGGCCGCCAACGCCGGCATCGACGCCGCCCGCTCCGAATTAATCGCCCGCGCCGATGCGGATGACCTCTATTTGCCCGATCGCCTTGCAAAACAGGTAAACTATCTCGCCCAGCATCCCGAAGTTGTGGCGCTGGGCTCCCGCATGATGGTGATCGAGCCCTACGGGTCGCCCGTACGGATTAGTGATCACAAACTAACCCACGAGGAGATTGAAGCCGACTTATTACAGGGAGTGGGATGGGCGATGCCGCAGCCGGTTTCCATGCTCCGGAGGAGCGTCGTGCTGCGGGTCGGCGGATATCGGAACAAATACCCATGGTCGGAAGATCTGGATCTATTCTTGCGGATGGCGGAAGTCGGGCGGCTGGCGAATCTGCCGGACGTGCTGGCCAAGTACCGCCATCATCCGGGCAGCACGAATTGGCGCAAACACAAGATCCAACTGGCCAACAAGCCGCAGATGCTCCGCGAGGCCCACGAGCGCCGCGGGAAGCAGCTTCCGGCTGGGACGACCTTTTCAACCCCATGGGTCGAGCCGCTGGGGCAGAAATACACGCACTGGGTCTGGTGCGCCCTGAAGGACAGGAACGTGGCCGGGGCCAGGAGGCATGCGGTCTCCGCGCTGAGGGCCTCGCCCCTGCGCCCGGCGGTTTGGCGCGCGGCGTACTGCGCACTGAGGGGGTACTAATGCCCGCCGCCCCCGTCAAACACCCCACCGTCTCCGTCTGCATGCCCGCCTACAACGTCGAGCGCTATATCCGCGAAGCCATCGACAGCGTACTCAACCAGACTTTCAAGGACTTCGAGCTCATCATCATCGACGACGGTTCGACGGACGGCACCCACGCCATCCTGGAAGAACTGGACAAAAAAGACACACGCATCCGCATCGTCACCACCGCCAATCGCGGCGTCTCGGCATCGGCCAACGAAGCGGCGCTGATGGCCCGCGGCGAGTTCATCGCCCGGCTCGACAGCGACGACGTTTCCCCGCCCGACCGCTTGGAAAAGCAGGTCGCCTTCCTCCGCTCTCACCCCGAGTGCGTCGCCGTGGGTGGACGGGTGCTTCTCATCGACGAGAGCGGCCTGCCCTTGTACCAGATGCCGGAAATTCAATTCGGCTCGGCGCGAATCGACAGCGAGCTCATGGCGGGCGGATGGCCGATCGTGCAGTCGGCGAGCATGTACCGCCGGGACGCGGTCATGGCCGTCGGCGGATACCGCGGGCAGTTTTCCCTGCACGAAGACCACGACCTGTTTCTCCGTCTCGCCGAGCACGGGCCCCTGGACAATCTCCCCGACGTGACGCTGCACTATCGGCGGCACGTGAACAGCATCACGTTCACGCAGGTCTCCAAATCGGAAGGCGTGCTGGAGCAGATCCTCCGCGACGCGCACGTCCGCCGAGGATTGCCCGCGAAGGCGGCGCTGGTCACCCCGTCGCGCCTGCCCCACGAAATGAACCTGCTCGCCCGCTGCCGCCACTGGGCCTGGATGAGCCTGAAATCACGCCACCTGAACACCGCCCGCAAGTACGCCTGGGCCGGCTTCCGCCAGGCCCCGTTCTCCGCCGACTCCTGGAAGCTGATGTACTGCGCCCTGCGCGGGCGATGATTTCTTACCGTCTCTGCCAGGAGACGCCAGGGTGAGGGTGGAGCGTTCGGATGAAGAGGCCCAATGCAAAATGCGAAAGTCATAATGAACTAAAGCGGATTGCCATCACCGCGTAGCGGTCGGACCGAAAGTCCACCCTCCCGCCGCTCCTCATTTTGACTTTTGCACTTTGCATTCTGGCGTTTGTCGCTGCGAGTCATGCTGCCCACCCCCACCATCTCCGTCCTCATGCCCGTCT
Organism: Phycisphaerales bacterium; assembly: GCA_028288775.1. Taxonomy (GTDB): domain Bacteria; phylum Planctomycetota; class Phycisphaerae; order Tepidisphaerales; family Tepidisphaeraceae; genus RYN-428. The sequence goes on from JAQGHP010000233.1 coordinate 10,344, forward strand.
ACAACGCCGGCAAGCACTTGCGCCCCGCGATGGACAGCATCCTGGGCCAGAGCTTTGACGACTTTGAGTTCCTCTGCGTCGACGACGGCTCGACCGATGATTCTCCCGCGATCCTCACTGAGTACGCCTGCCGCGACCCGCGCGTGAACGTCATCACCAAGTCGAACGGCGGAGTCACCAGCGCACTGAATGCCGGGTTGAAAGTCGCCCGCGGCGAATTCATCGCGCGGATGGACGCGGACGACATCGCCATCCCCGACCGCTTCGCCGCCCAGCTCGAGCATTTTCGCGAGCACCCCGAGTGCGTCGCCGTCGGCTGCCACGTGATGATGATGGACGCGAACGGCGTGGACACCGAGCGCACCAACCCGATCACCACGCACGAAGAAATCACCGCGTCCCTCTGGGAAGGGCACGGCGGCGCGCTGCCGCATTTCGGCGCGATGATGCGCCGCGCGGCCGTCGAGAAGATCCGCCTTTACCGCGAGCAGTTCCGCACCGCCCAGGACCTGGACTTGTTCCTGCGGCTATCGGAAGTCGGCCGCCTGGGAAACGTCCCGCGCATTTTGATGCGCTACCGCGTCCACGAGGGAAGCGTCGGGGCCGCGCGGTCGCAGGAGCAGGCACGCAACGCGCGGGAAATTCTGCGGCAAGCCTACGAACGCCGCGGGCAGAAGCTGCCGCGACGACTCAAGAATTGGGACAATCTTGTCGTGACCACCAACCGCCTAAAATGGGGTTGGGAAGCGGTGAAAGCCGGCAGATTCCCCGACGCGCGGACGCACGCCTGGGGCGTCCTCCGCCGAAAGCCGTTCCGCAGATATGCGTGGCAACTGGCGTTTCACGCGGTACTGGGAAGCCAGCGCGAGCGGGCGCGGGCCTTGTACCGCGCAGTGCGGAAGATGGCTGGACGGGGCCCGCATCCGCCGGCACCCGCCGACACGCTGAACCACAAGCCGGGATGAACGCGTCGTTCATCTCTGGCATGGAGCTTCCCAAGCCCCGGAGGGGCGAAGGACCTTTGCCCAAGGCGCGAGTGGGTGGTGACGATAGCAAATGCAACCAGCCCCGGAGGGGCGAAAGAATTTAGCCCATGGCGCGAGCCATGGGAATGGATGGGGAGAAGCGACCCAGCCCCGGAGGGGCGTAAGAAGCGTGGACTTGGCAGTAGTGGTCGATATTCGAGGGATATGTTCCGGGAAGGGACGTTCGGAGCCGGGCCGTGTCGGCCCGGTCGGACCGAAGGTCCGTTTGCCGTGACCGCGCGGGCTCTGCTCGATCCACAATTCGGGCTCCCACGCTTCTTACGCCCCTCCGGGGCTAGGCGCATCCGGACGAAATTTCCCATGGCTCGCGCCATGGGCTAAAGTCTTACGCCCCTCCAGGGCTGGGTTCCGTGATCCGAACTTCGCACGATATGCCGACCACCCCTGCCGTCTCCGTCGTCATGCCCGTCTACAACGCCCGGCGCTATCTCGCGTCTGCGGTCGAAAGCGTGCTCGCGCAGACGTTCAAGGATTTTGAACTGATCGCTATCGACGACGGCTCTAAGGATGAATCGCTAACCATCCTTCGCCAATTCGAAAGCCGCGACCCGCGCGTGCGAATCCTCAGCCGGCCCAACACCGGCATCGTCGGCGCGCTCAACGACGGCCTCCAGATCGCCCGCGGCGAATTCATCGCCCGCATGGACGCCGACGACTTGTGCCTTCCCGAGCGCTTCGAAAAACAAGTCGCACACCTCCGTGCCCATCCCGACTGCGTGCTGGTCGGCAGCCAGGTCCTGCTCATCGACCCGGACGATGCGCCCATCTGCCTCAAGAGCGATACCCAGTACACGCACGAAGACATCGACCACTGGCATCTAAACCGCGGCTGGCCAATCGTCCACCCGTCGATCATGATGCGCCGCGACGCCATCGAAAAGGTCGGCGGCTACCGCGAACAGTACAAATTTCTGGAAGACACCGACCTGTTCCTGAGACTGGCCGAGGTCGGCAAGCTCGCCAATTTGCCCGATACGTTGCTCCACTACCGCTTGCATTTTCAGAGCATCTGCCACACTCACAATGACGAGCAGGGCCCGCTCAAGCTGCGGCTGTACGAAGAAACCCGCCGACGGCGCGGGATGAGCTCGCAGCCCGAGGCCCGCGCCCTGCCCGCCGCCAAATCCGACGGCGAGCAGCACCGCCTCTGGGCCTGGTGGGCGCTGGGCGCTGGGAACGTGGCGACGGCCCGGAAACATGCCTTCAAAACTTTCCGAAAAGCCCCGCTCTCTTTCGAATCGTGGCGGGTGATAGCGTGTGCGGTGCGGGGGCATTGAGCTCACGCGACCGATGGAATCTGAACTCAACCGTTGAGCCGCCCCCTGCCAGCCCGAAAGGTTCGGGCCGGCACGCGACTGAGCCGATGGAGTAGGTATGCGGGTGACTTTTGTGCTGGCGCGGGCAGACCTGTCGGGCGGCGTGCGCGTCGTATCCATCTACGCGCAGCGCCTGCTCGACCGCGGGCACGAGGTGGTCGTGGTGTCCCGACCGCCGCGCATCCCCTCCCTGCGCGAGGCGGCCCGTTCGATTATCACTCGCCGGCCTCTTCCCTCCGACACGCGCAAAGTCGCCAGCCACCTCGACGGCTTGGGCGTCGAGCACCGGATCATCGACGTTCATCGCCCGATCACCGCCCGCGACGTGCCCGATGCGGACGTGGTGGTGGCCACGTGGTGGGAAACCGCCGAGTGGATCGCCGCCTTTCCCGCGTCCAAGGGCGTCAAGGCCTATTTCATTCAGCATTTCGAGGCGCACGAAGGCATTCCCGCCGACCGGGTCGAAGCGACCTGGCGACTTCCGATGCACAAGATCATCATCGCGCGCTGGCTGGCGGAGCTTTCCGAACAGCAGTTCGGCGACCGGTCGTATTCGCTCGTGCCCAACAGCGTCGATCTGGAGCAGTTCGCTGTGCCGGCCCGCGAGAAGCAGCCTGTCCCCACGGTCGGGGTGATGTATTCGCACGTTCCGTTCAAAGGGTGTGACATCAGCCTGAAGGCTTTCGAATTGGCGGCGCAGCGCGTGCCGGGGTTGAAGCTGGTCGCGTTCGGAGCGCGTCAGCCGACGGCCGATCTACCCTTGCCGCCCGGCGCGACGTACGTCTGCCAGCCCGCCCAGAGCGCGATTAAGGACGTCTACGCCCAGGCGGACGCATGGCTGTTCGCGAGCCGGTCGGAGGGGTTTGGCCTGCCGCTGCTAGAGGCGATGGCCTGCCGCACGCCCGTGATCGCCACCCCCGCGGGGGCCGCGCCCGAGCTTTTGGCCGATGGTGGGGGAATGCTCGTTCCGCAGGAGAATCCGCAGGCGATGGCGGACGCCATCGAGAGCGTCGCCCGGCTGGATTACCGGGCGTGGCGGGAACTGTCGGATAAGGCCCATGCGACTGCATGCCGATATACGTGGGACGATGCCACCGATCGTTTCGAGGCCGCGCTGCGTCGCGCCGCGGAGAAAAATCCTGCCGCGGAGTCGCCCGAAGGCCGCTTGACGCCCGCAAACGTAAGTGCCGTAGAATCGCACAGTAAAATGCCCGTCGTCCGATAATGCATTCGTGTGGCATACTGTGGGCGGGCTCAGCGGCGGTTTCGCCAGTTGGCAGACGCCGTAGATTTCCTATATTCGGCTGCCTTGGGGGTCGCACCGGGGTGGAGAAGTAAGTCCATGATTTCCGCCGGCAACCAATCCTCCACCCCCCTGCACTCAGGGCCGCGCGAGCTGCTGAGCATCGTCCTCCCCGCCTATAACGAGCAGGAAGTGCTCCCCAAGACTTACGAGCGCTTCACCGCGATGGGTGAGAAGCTTGCCGCGCTCGGACTCGACTACGAACTCATTTTCGTCAACGACGGCAGCCGCGACCAAACGCCGGACATCCTCAACCGCTTCGCCTCGCAGGACGACCGCGTCCGCGCCGTCCACTTGACGCGCAATTTCGGCCACCAGCCCGCCGTCAGCGCCGGCCTGACCGTCGCCCGCGGCGACGTGGTCGCGGTAATGGACTGCGACCTGCAAGACCCGCCGGAAGTGCTGCCCGAATTCCTGGCCAAATGGCGCGAGGGATACCAGGTGGTGTACGCCGTCCGCCACAAGCGGAAGGAATGGTTTGGAAAGCGCTTCGCCTACTGGGCTTTTTACCGGCTCCTCGCCGCCATCAGTGAATTGAAAATCCCGCTCGACAGCGGCGACTTCTGCCTGATGGACCGCAAGGCCGTGGACCTGCTCAACGCCCTGCCCGAGCGACAGCGCTTCGTGCGCGGATTGCGGACGTGGATCGGCCTGCGGCAGGCGGGCATCGCCTACGAGCGCGACGCCCGCGCCGCCGGCGTCCCGCAATACACCTTCACCAAACTCGTCAAGCTCGCCATGGACGGCCTGGTCAGCTTCTCCTCCGCCCCGCTGCGCATCGTCACGCGGCTGGGCTTTCTAAGCATCGCCAGCGCGTTCGTCCTGGGCCTGTGGGTGGTCGGCGCGACGATCTACGAATGGAAGCACGGCTCGCTGCACGGCCGCACGCAGCGCGGTTGGGCGAGCATCGCCTGCATCGTGCTGTTCATGGGCGCGGTCCAAATGATCTCTCTGGGCATCATCGGCGAATACCTCTCACGCATCTTCGCGGAGGTAAAGGGCCGGCCCACGTTCCTCATCGGGAGCATCATCGGAACCGCCATGGGCGACACCGCGCCGCTCCCGGGCCGCAGGCATCATGAACTCGCCGGCGCGAACGAAATTCCCGCCTTTGCCGATGGCGAAATGCCCGGCGGCTCATCGCCCCTAGGCGCAGCGCCGTCCCCGGGCACGGCGTCCACCGGGCGCAAGCAGCCGGCCCTGGCCGTGGAGGCCCGGCCATGATCGTCAATCTCGTCTTCGCGACGATCTGGTGCCTGATCGCCCTTTATATCGCGGTCATGCGAGGGGTCGGCATTTCCTTCGCCCTGTGCTACGTGCCGGCCCTCATGTTTCTTCGCTCCGTCAAAGGCTATCCGCTCAACGGCGGGTGGCCCGAGTTTAGCGCGGCCAACGCCACCATCATCGCGCTGACCTTCGGCATGATCCTCCGCATTGGTTCCCCGCTGAAAATCCGCTGGAGCTTGGTGGACCTGATCGTCATCCTCGCCCCATGCCTCACCATCACCAGCGCGATCAACACCGAAGTCTGGCACACCGGCTACAACGAGCTCGTCAAGCAATACTGCGGCTGGGTCGTCCCCTACTTCATCGCGCGTTTCTCCTTCCGCTCCGAGGAATTCCGCGAAAAGGTGCTGTGGGTATTAATCGTCTGCCTGATCCTGCTGATGCCGCTCGTGCTGATCGAGCTGCGCCTCTGGCCCCACTTTTACGTGACCAGCCTCCAGAAGCTGGGGCTGGGAATGACAACCGATCTGCGCGCCGAGCAGCGAATGGGCCTCTTCCGAACCTCCGTCTCGTTCGGTCACTCCATCTTTTTCGGAGACGCGTGCATTTCGATTGCCGCGCTGATCCTTCTGCTGGCCGCGACCACCCGCGTGGGCCTGCGAAACTTCTGGGTGCGCGTGGGCGTTGGTTGCTGTTTTATGGGCCTCTTCGCCGCTCTCAGCGGCGGGCCCTTCGCGGGAATGGCCGTCGCCCTGGTCGTCTTCTGGCTGCTGCGGTACGTCCGCTTCTCGCGGCCAGTGCTGTGGGTCGGCGTGATCGGGGTAATCGTCGGCATGTTCATGCTCACGATGTACCTGGCCAACGCGGAAATGCCCCCGCGCCCGCACGACGGCAGCGCCACCGACAGCTTCCTGGTCCGCCAGCTCATCGTCCATAACTGCTGGAAGCTGGTGCAGGACGCCGGCGCGCTCGGGCATGGCCGCATCATCGCCTTCAAGGACATCGACCTCGACAGCGTCGATAACGCCTACGTGCTCTTCGCCATGTGCCGCGGGTGGATGTACGCTGCCCTCTGGGTCGCGATCCCTCTGCTGGTCACGCTACGGGTCAGCAAGGCGATGCGTCGATTCAAACTGTCGCAGGCCCATATTTTCCCGCTGGCCGTCGGGGCCGGCGCTGTGCTGGGCGTGAGCTTCGCTTTTTACTGGGTATGGGCGGGATGGTCGGGTGAGCCGTACACGATGCTCTGGCTTATTCTGATCGCCTTCACCATGACGTTATGCGACCAGTGCCTTGAGGCCGCCGACCAATCCGTGGCCCCCGCGCGGGGCTTTGCGGTGGTGCCGCAGCGCGGCCTGTCGTCGGCGCGGCCGGCGTTCGCGGGGGGAGGCGGCGCGCCCTACGGCGGCGCGGCGACCGCGCGTGCCCAATGACCTTAACAAGCCTTCGCCCGCCCAAGCCGGGAACACCCGCCACGGCCCCTGCGTCCAATCGCCCCTACCCTGATGTATCGCCCATGAACCGCCCCCGCCGCCCCATTCTCCTGATGATCGCCGCCTTGTGCATCCTGGCCTTCTGCCTGCGCATCGGGGCCGTTCTCTGGCTGCATAGCTGGCTCAAGCCCGATGCGATGGAGCACCGCTCGATCGCCCTGTCGATCTACGACGGACGCGGCTTCGCCTTCGCTGACTGGGATTTTTACGGGCCTTCCAGCTTCCAGTCGCCCCCCTATCCGCTGCTGTTGGCGGGGTTGTTCGAAGTCTTCGGGCGCGACACGCCGCAGGCGTTCTTCGCCGCCATGGTCATCAACTCGCTGGCCGGGGCCGTGACGGTCGCGCTAACCTACCTCCTCGCCCGCGCCCTCCGCGGCGGAGAGGCCGTCGGCCTGCTGGCGGCGACAGCCGTCGCCATTTGGCCCACGCAGGTCTACGCCTGCACGGTCGCCCAAGCCGTCGTTCTCATCACCGCCGGCGTGACGGCGATCATGGCGCTCTTCTACATTTCGATCCGCACTGGCAGGCTGGCGCCATGGATCGGCTTCAGCCTGATCGGCACGCTCGCCGCCCTGACCGAGCCGGCATTTCTCCCCGCCATGGCGCTGACGGGGCTGATCATTCTCTTGTGCAAACAGCTCCCGTGGGCCGTGCGCGTTCGCAACGCCGCGGTGCTGCTGGGCGCGGCGCTGCTGGTGCTCGGCCCCTGGACGCTGCGCAACCACAAGGTCCACGGCGCGTGGGTGCCGGTGAAGAGCAGCTTCTGGGTCAACACCTGGAAGGGCAACAACGACTACGCCAGCGGCACCGACCGCATCGCCCTCACCCCCGCCCAGCAGGATAAGCTGCGCGGGCAATTGCTTTCCCCGACCGATGAAGAAGTCCGCGATAAAAAGGCGGACGGGGTTCACGCCTACGCGATCCTCACGGACGAGCAGCGCAAGCGCCTCGCCGGAAAAAGCGAGCTGGAGCGCGAAGCGGTCTTCAAGGAAATCACCACCGCGTGGATCTCCGCCCACTGCGCCCAATACGCAAGCCTCTGCTGGCAGCGCCTTGGCAAGACTATCTGGATCGACTGGGACAACCCCAAGAGCTACAGCGTCGTTTACATCGCCGGCCGGGCCGTCCTGCTTTCGACCGCGGCCATCGGCCTGCTCCTGGCCCTTCGGCGGCGCTGGTCGCTCGGCTTCCCCGCGCTCGTCTACTGCTCCACCTTGTTGCTCTACACGCTGACCATCACCGCCGCCCGTTTCGCGATCCCCTTCGAACCGGTGATGCTCTGCCTGTCCGCGCTCACCATCGTGACCGCGTGGCAATCGGTGACCGGAACGCGGGAAGAAATCCCGGCGCGAGAAGAAAACAACGCGCGAATGACGGGCCGGTCACGAGCGGGTGCCTGACAGTTTCGGCGGCGTCCTCTCTCCCTCCTCCGGTACTCCGGGGGAGGGCAGGGGTGGGGGCTGTGAGGAGGGTTGAAGAGTTCAAGGGTTCAAGAGTTCATGCCAATTGAACCTTCAACCTTTGAACTCTTAAACCCTCCCCGCCGACCCCCTCCCTAAGCCTCCCCCGGAGTACCGGAGGAGGGGACTAAGGAGCGATCGCCCGAGCGATTGCGCACCGGGCGCACGCCAGGTACGAGCGACAGCCAGGCCGTGGATCGAACGGCGAGCAGCGCGAACCCGCGCCAGTTTCGAATGTTCCGGGCATGAGGAAAGTACGCAACCCAGGACCATGAGGCTACTGATCGTTATCGTCAACTTCCGGACCGCGTCGCTCACCATCGACTGCCTCGGGTCCCTCGCGGGCGAAGTCCCCGCGATCGCCGGCGCGCGCGTCGTCGTCACCGACAATGCCTCGGGCGACGACTCGGCCCAAAGCCTCGCGCAAGCCATCGCCGACAATGGCTGGGCACAGTGGGCCTCGCTGCTCCCGCTCGAACGCAACGGCGGCTTCGCCTACGGCAACAACGCCGGCATCCGCCCCGCCCTCGAATCCTCCGACCCGCCGGAGTACGTGCTGCTGCTCAATCCCGACACGATCGTCCGGCTGGGCGCGATCCAGCAGCTCGTCGCTTTCATGGACGCGCACCCCAAGGTCGGCATCGCCGGCAGCCGCCTCGAGCACCCGGACGGCACCCCGCAACGCTCCGCCTTCCGCTTCCATTCCATCGGCAGCGAATTCGAGTCCGGGATGCGGCTAGGCTTCGTCTCGCGAATTCTCGGCGCAAAAGTCGTCGCCCCCTCCGCCCCCGCCGAGGCCGGGCCGACGGACTGGGTCGCGGGCGCGAGCATGATCATCCGCCGGGAAGTCTTCCGCGACGCGGGGCTGCTCGACGAGGGATACTTCATGTACTTCGAGGAGGTGGATTTCTGCCTCCGCGCCAAGCGGGCCGGCTGGCCCTGCTGGTACGTCCCGGCATCCCGCATCGTCCATCTCGTCGGCCAAAGCTCGGGCGTGACGGATGTGAAGAAATCCCGCAAGCGCCGGCCCGCCTACTGGTTTGAATCGCGGCGAAGATACTTCGTCAACAACTTCGGCCGCCCCCGCGCGTTTTGCGCGAACGTCGCCTGGGCCACCGGCTTTGCCGCGTTCCGCGCCCGCCAGTTCGTGCAGCGCAAGGCCGACACCGACCCGGCCTGCCTTCTCCGCGATTTCATCCGCTATAATTTCCTGCGGCCGCACACGGGCTCCGATTCCGCACGCGGGCATAAAACACCATGACCACCGACCAGCTCGCACAACCCGCCTCCCTCTCCGCAGGGCCGGCCGCCATCGGCTCGCGGAACATGAACCCGCCGGGCGTCGGGCTCTGGGCGCTGCTGCGCGAGGACCTGGCCACCCACGGCGGCAACTGCTTCGAGCAGGGCTTCTGGGCCGTCGCCACCCATCGCCTGGGCAACTGGCGCATGGGCCTCCCCAAACTCGTCCGCTCCCCCTTCACGCTCCTCTACCGATTCCTTTTCCGCTGGGTGCAATGGACCTGCGGCATCACCCTTCCGTACACGGTGAAACTCGGCCGCCGCGTGCATATCTGGCACCACGGCGGCATGGTCCTCCACGCCCACGCCATCGGCGACGACGTCCACATCCGCCAGAACACCACTTTCGGCATCTCCCGCAAGGACCGCCTGCACGAGCTGCCCACGATCGAAGACCGCGTAGACATCGGCTGCGGCGCGGTCCTCCTCGGCAACATCACCATCGGCCACGACAGTGCGATCGGAGCAAATGCAGTCGTTTTGAAAGACGTGCCGCCAAACTCCGTGGCCGTGGGAGTGCCGGCGAGAGTGGTGAAAGGAAAGGAGCCAGGAGCCAGAAGCCAGAAGCCAGAAGAATGCGGCTGACGTTTCCTCCCTCTTCTTCTGGCTCCTGGCTCCTCTCTTTCCCCATGTCCCAAACCGGAATCATCGTCATCGGCCGCAACGAAGGGGAACGCCTGCGGCTCTGCCTCGCGTCCGTGGTCGGCCGTGGGATGGAAGTGGTCTACGTCGATTCCGCCTCGACGGACGGCAGCGCCGACCTCGCCCGCTCTCTTGGCGCGCAGGTCGTGGACCTGGACATGTCCCTCCCCTTCTCCGCCGCCCGGGCACGCAACGCCGGGTTCGAGCGGCTGCTGCACATCGCCCCCGAAACGCAATTCGTGCAGTTCGTCGATGGCGATTGCGAAGTCGTCCCCGGTTGGATCGAAAAGGCGAAGCAGGCCCTGGAATCCTGTGAAGACCTCGCCGTCGTCTGCGGCAGACGGCGCGAACGGTTCCCCGAAAAATCCGTCTACAACCGCATCGCCGACATCGAATGGAACACCCCCCCGGGCGAGGCAAAAAGCTGCGGCGGAGACGCGATGTTCCGCGTCGCGGCCTTCGCACAGGCCGGCGGCTACGACCCCTCCGTCGTCGCCGGCGAAGAGCCCGAACTCTGCCAGCGCCTCCGCGCCAAAGGCTGGAAAATCCTCCGCATCGACGCGGAGATGACCCTCCACGATTCGGCCATGCTGCGCCGGGGCCAATGGTGGAAACGCGCCGTGCGAAGTGGCTACGGCGCGATGGACGTCGCCACGCGCTTCGGGTCGCAGGGTTTGTTTGTGAAGCAAGTGAAAAGCGCCCGGCTGTGGGCTTTGGGCTGGCCCATCGCCGCGGAGGGCTCGGGGCTGCTCACCGGCCTGATCTTCGGATGGAAATGGAGCGGCATGGCCTTTGGGGCGGTGGCCCTACTGCTCCCGTTGCAGATGCTCCGCACCGCCCGCGGCGTGCGCCGCCGGGCAAACAACTGGCCCGATGCACTCGCCTACGGCTTTTGGACGATGATAGGAAAGTGGGCGAACCTCGTTGGTCAGCGCCACTACCGCCGCGACCGCGCCGCAGGAAAACACGCGAGGCTCATCGAATACAAGGACGCGGTTGGTGCCGGTGAAGCCGTAATCCCGTAAGTATCTGGTTTTTATGGTCCGACCGATCAAGAATGCTCCCTGCATTTCGGAGCCGGGACGTGCCGCCCCGGTCGGGCCGTGGGCCCGCTCTGGTCCCCTCTCCCTCGTACTCGGGGGAGAGGGATAGGGTGAGGGGCGGAACGTCGAACTGCGCCTTCATTGTTGACGGCGCAACTTTACGTCGGGCCCCTCACCCCAACCCTCTCCCCCGAGTACGAGGGTGAGGGAGTCAGACGGAGCATCGCCGCGACCAGGCCGGCACGGCCCGGCTCCGAAGTCACTCGACTCCAACACCATGACCGACCCCGACTGGCAAGCCGACCTTCAGCGCTACCCCAAGCGGCCGTTCCTCAAGGAGCAGTCGATCTGGGCCATCGCCGTCTACCGCTACGGCCGGCGCAACGACCGCCGCCCGGACGGGCTCCTGAAAAAGTTCCGCGGCCGCCTCTACTGGCTCGCATACCGCATCACCGAAACGCTCACCGGCATCAGCATCCCCAAGAGCGTCGAAGTCGGCCCCGGCCTCAAGATTCACCACTTCGGCAACATCTTCGTCCACAAGGACGCAAAGCTCGGCGCAAATTGCACCCTCCGCCAGGGCGTCACCATCGGCAACCGCGTCGAAGACGGCCCCGTCCCCATTCTGGAAGACGAAGTGGACCTGGGCGCCTACGCCCAAATCCTCGGCGGAGTCCGCATCGGCAAAGGCGCGAAGATCGGGGCGCTGAGCGTCGTCCTCCGCGACGTCCCCCCGGGCGCAACCGCAGTCGGAATTCCGGCGCGGGTGATCGAAGAAAAGAATTGACGCCAGACCAATCCGACAGCCGATTTTTGCCTTCGGTAATCCATTCCATCCTGGCGTGAATCGAAGGTAACTGACCTCACCTTTGCAGGTTCCCATCTCGCCGGCTGTCACATCGGCCGCATATTTTTGGCGCGTCCACCACGCGTCGGGTAACGATATACACCGTAATGCATGCGATGAAACGATCGCAGGAGCAGGAAATTGACGAGGCCCTCCGCATCATGCGGCAGCGGGCGAAGCAGGTGCGCGCGGAACTGATGCGACTCAGAAAGGAAGCGGCGGCGCTTCGGGCAGTCAGCGACGAACGCCGGCGCAAAGCGCGCCGACGCACCCAGCCCTCCGCGGCAAGAACGCGCAATCCCCCCTCCTCCACATGAATTTACACATCTAACTCTTGCGGTTGCGCTG
>JAQGHP010000746.1 GCA_028288775.1 Phycisphaerales bacterium
AAAGCCCATGTGGCACAGCCGCCCTCGGCTGTGTCTTTATCTTCTGCCTTCGACGGAATCACAGCCGAGGGCGGCTGTGCCACATTTCAATACCAGTTCAGTCTAGATGGCTCGCCCGGGTGACACAGGTCGGCGTACCCTTCAAACTGACCTGCTGCCGATGCGTGGCTGTGAAACTCCATTGCCCATTTCTGCAAAGGGCCAAAATCGGGGCAATCATGGGCAATAATGGGCAATGGGCCACTGAACAGCGCATTGCATTTTCGTACGCAAACGGTCATCTGAAAAAGACTTACGAGGATTCAGCCGCGATCCCTTCTCAGTTCGTTTTGCAAGCAAAATTTTCGGCAATATTATGCTAAATTGCCCCACTTTTGCCCCCGATTGCCCCTAATTGCCCCAATCCGGCGCGCGATGGGCAACGGGCCGCAGGGGCAATGACTGCCACAGGTCGCGGTACTCCCGGACCCGTGACTTCCGGCCCGCGGGAAAGGCACAGGTCTCGGAGGACCGCGACCTGTGGCACCCGGCCACATTGCAGCGAATCACAGCCGAGGGCGGCTGTGACACACGTTGCCAACCTACACCCCCGCGAAATTCGACAGGATCTGCAAGCCCACCTTCTGGCTCTTTTCCGGATGAAATTGCGTGGCGAAGACGTTGTCGCGCCAGACGCTGCTGACGAACGGGCGGCCGTAGTCGGTGGTCGTGGCGATGATGGAAACATCCTGCGGCACGACGTGGTAGCCGTGAACGAAATAGACGCCGCTGCCGGCGGGTAGGCCGGCGAAGATCGGCGCGGGGCGCTGGATGTCGAGCTGGTTCCAGCCCATGTGGGGGACTTTGAGGTTCAGGGTCTGATCCACGTCGAACCGAACGCACGTCCCGCGCAGCACGCCCAGGCCGCGGTGCTCGCCGTCTTCGTAGCCGGTGTCGAAGAGCATTTGCAGGCCCAGGCAAATGCCCAGGAAGGACTTGCCGCGATCGATGTGCCGGACGATCGGCCCCGCGAGCTCCTTCTCGCGCAGCGTGGCGACGGCGTCTTGAAACGCTCCGACGCCCGGGAGGACGATCTTGTCGGCCTGCTCGATTTCCTCCGGGTGGGAGATGATGTCGGCGCGATGTCCCACCTGCTCGAATGCCTTCTGCACCGAGCGGAGGTTGGCCATCCCGTAATCGACAATTGCAATCCGCATGCTCATCACCGGCGGATGATATACGCCGCCTCAAATGGGAATCAATAAACCGCCAAGGCGTCAAAACGCCAAGGATTCAATTCCCTGGCGTTTTGACGCCTTGGCGGTTTACATTTCTCTGGATCGAGCGATTTACCTAGCGGGTGATGACGACTAGCTCCACCCGCCGATTCTTCTTCTTGTCGGTTTGGCTCTTGGGCTTCGTGTCGCCGAAGCCGACGGTGGTGATGCGGCTGGCATCGACGCCCTTGCTGACCAGGTAATCATGCACGGCGCCCGCGCGCTTTTCGGAGAGTTCCTGGTTGCTCTTCCAATGACTGTGGACGATCGGGTCGCTGTCGGTGTGGCCTTCGATGCGGACGGCCTTGCCGGCGTATTCCTTCTTCAGGACGCTGATGACCTTGTCCAATGACTTCTTCGCTTCCGGCAGAATAGTCGCCTGCCCGGAGCCGAAGAACACGTCGCTGGGGAGGTTAAGAGTCGTGGTGCCGGCCTTCGCGTCTTCCGTGGCCTCGATGCCGCCAAAGTCAGGCCTCGCCTTGGGCGATGGGGTGACGCTTACCGGCGGAGTAACCGGAGTGACAGGCGCTGTCGGGGCAACGTTCACGACCGGAGTCGCCGACATTACCGGGGCGGCAGGCGGAGTGCGATGCGCCTCGTCGAGCTGCGCCTGCAGCTCGCGATTCTGATCGCGCAGTTGTCTGTTTTCGTTGACGACCGCGTTTTGGCAACCAGCCGCGGTAAGGGAAATCGCCGCCAGAATTAAGAGACTCTTCCACGCCCTGCCCATAGATGATTCCTTTCATCCCACCCCATTTGCCCGGGCGAATGCTAAGGGAAATCGCATCGGCGTCAAGTCGGGGGGCGCGGAGCGACAGCCGTGGGGGGCTTGCCATTTTCGGCGGGATCACTTCTCCCCCCTCCGGTACTCCGGGAATGGCACGGGTGGGGGCGAGAAGGTTCGACGGATCAAGAGCTGAAGGGTTCAAGCGCCCATGCCCGTTGAACCATTGAACCCTTCAACCCTTGATCTCTTCTCTCGCAGGCCCACTCCCTATCCCGTCTCCCGGAGTACCGGGATTGAAGACAGACGCCGGAACTGTGACGCACCCTTCCCTAGCTGACGATACCTTTCCTTCTGGCCTCTCCCCGCCTTCTTCCGCTATTCTTGTTGCCATGCAGATCCGTCCCGTGCGGCCGGAGGATCTCGGCGGATTGGTCGAGATCGACGGCACCATCGAATCCTCCGAATACCTCCACGTCGAACGGGGCGGCGAGGGCATCGCCCTCCAATGGCGGCTGGAAGAACGGCCGCTCCGCCAGAAGCGCATCGATCGCAATCGCCCCACCGACGAGTTGGAATTCGTCCTCAAGCAGATCGCCACCGGCGCGGACGAAGGAATCGCCCTGTTGGCCGAGCACGAGGGGGCGATGGTGGCGCTGTGCGTCGCGCAGCCGACACCGGAGTTCGGGACCATGAAGCTGATCGATCTTCGCGTCGATTTCGACCATCGGCGGGAGGGCCTCGCGACCGCGATGCTGTATCAGGTAATCGCCGAGTCCCGCGAGCGCGAGCTGCGCGCCGTGACGGCCGAGTCGCGCACCGACAATCTCCCCGCCGCCAGGATGCTCGCCAAGCTCGCCTTCGACCTTGCCGGCCTCGATACCCAGCGCCATTCCAACCACGATCTCGTCAAAGAGTCGGCGACGCTCCTGTGGTACGCGGCTTTGGATTGAAGCGGAACGGGACGTGGGGAGTAGGGGAGAGCAAATTGCAAATTTGAAATATCAAATTGAATCGCGATCGGAGCGATGGCGTTCAAAGCACGCGCATCCGATCCCTCTTCAATTTGCACTTTGCAATTGTCCCCTTCTATCCCCGCGTCCCCGCGTCACCCCGTCCTCCCTTCCCCTCTCTATTCCTGCTACCATGCGGGCCCAACCAAGGAGCCGCGCACCATGAATGTCACCTTCGCGTTCCTGCGGCGTGATTTGCCCGTGATCGCCTGCGCGCTATCACTGCTCGCCGCGACCACCGGCGGTGCAAGAACCCCCAAACCCGGTGTGCCGGCCCAAGGAAAGAACGACCCGGTCCCGGCGCTTTCGGAAGAAACAATCCCGCGCGAAACCCTTGTCGAGATGTACCGGACCGAATTGGGCAAGCGCTTCCACGCCGAGGACGCCGACAAGCTGTATCAGGCCCACGAATTGCTCGAGCAATTTTTTGCCGCGACCACGAAGGGCAAGCGCACGACGCTCATAAAGGCGATCGAGGGGGTCGGCCTCGACGCGGGGCTCGTCGGGCGCATCTGCCGGATTCGCATGCACTGGCCGGCGCTGGAAGGCGGCGCGTATTACGTCAACGAGCGGCACGGGCCGTTTGACGTCCGCTATTTTTTGGGGGTGCCCAAGGGGTATGACCGCACCAAAAGCTGGCCCCTGGTGGTCAAGCTTCCGCCCGCCGATCCGTTCCTGGGCCAGCCCCCGCCGGATGCGGATCAGGTGGTGAAGATCTACAACGATTGGATCGCGGATGAGCTCGGGCGTCATCCCGATGCGCTGGTGCTGATGCCGCTGTTGAATCTCGACGAGTTGTACGGCCCGAGCTACGCGGGGATGAACGGCGTCATTCAGCCGATGCTCCATGCCGCGGGGAGGGTGAAT
>JAQGHP010000243.1 GCA_028288775.1 Phycisphaerales bacterium
GGAGCGGCCCCACGGCGACCGTGCAGGACCGGCAGACGGCCGGCGGGCGGGCCTGCACTCGCGAGATCTACCGAGACGGCCGTGGGCAGGCTGTCGTGGAGCGGTGGACCATTCACGGCGCGGGCCACGCCTGGTCAGGGGGCAGCCGTAGCGGCTCCTATGCCGACCCCCAGGGCCCCGACGCATCGCGGGAGTTTGTGCGCTTCTTCCGGGAGCATCCGCAGGCGATGGTGGTGCCGCCCGTGGGCTGACTCATGACTATGCGCGGCGGTGATGGCCGGGGTGGGGCAGGGCGAACCGTTATCCGCCCCCCCATCACCATGATCATCGGAGTAGAATGCTGCCAGTTCTTGTGGCGCTCCTCGTCTGGATACCGGCCCTGGTCGGGCTCGGGTCGCCAGTGGCGAACGCCTTGCGAAGGGCGACGGGGGCTGTCGTTTCCGGCGCGGCGCTGCGGGCGGCGGTTGCGGGGCTGCTGGGGATGTTCGTTGCCGCGACGGTGACGGCGGCGGCGAATTTCTTTGTCGCGGCTTATCCGTTTGTTTCCGGCGGGCTGCTTGTGGCCGGGTGGATTCTGGTGCTGCGCGAGCGTCGGCGGTGGGTGCGGCTGCCGGGGCGGGCTTGGCGGACGGCGGGCGTGGTCGCGCTGATCGTTGCGCTTGCGGATGCACGGGGGATGCGGCTGTACGATGCGGGGATTTATCATCTTCAGGCGGTGAAGTGGGTCACGAGCGGGCCGCTGCCGCGGGGACTGGCGAACCTGTTTGGGAGCCTCGGGTACAACTGCGCCTGGTTCACATTCACGGCGGCGGTCGAGTCGCCGGGGCTGCTGGGGCGCGGGGGGTTTGTCGTCAACGCGGCGTTGGCAATCCTGCTCGCACTCCCGGCGGTGGACTCGGTCATGCGATGGCGCGGGCGGGCGATTCGGCCGCACCGCGTCGTGCTTGCGTTGATGCTCTACCCGCTGGCGTTGTACGGCATCCGCGACGCGATGATCTCCTCCCCGGCACCGGACCTCGTGGTGATCCTGCTCGTCCTGCTCTCCACGGCGCTCTGGGTACGGTCGCCCCGTTTTGCACCGCACGCGCTGACGCTGGCGTGCTTTGCCGTGTCGATCAAGCCGTCCGCCGTGCCGTTCCTGCTTCTTGCCGCCGTGGCAACGGGCGCGTGGGCGCGGCGCGGGCTGCGGCGTCCGCACCTGGCCGTCCCGGTTGCCATGTTCTGCATCGCGGCGGGGGCGATCTTCCTGGCGCGGGGCATTTGGCTCAGCGGGTATCCCGCGTTTCCGTCAACGGTCGGGCGCGTTGGCGGGCTGAGTTGGACATCTCCGCCGGGGAACGTGACGCGCGTCGCGCGGACGATTGAATCGTGGTCGAAATACCACAAAGTCGATGAGGGCGCGACGCCGGGAACGCCCTGGGTAGGCTGGTGGTTCGGGCGGGTGGGAACTTCGCAGCCGGTGGTGGTTGCCGCGATCGTGCTCGTCACCGGGGCCGGGCTATGGATCTGGCGACGGCCGCGGCTGGGCACGGAGGCTTCACGCGCGTTGCTCGCCATGATGGCGATGCTCCCGGCGGTCGCCTTCTGGTTCGTCACCGCGCCGCAGCCGCGGTTCGGATACGGGTACATCTTCGGCGTGGCCTCCCTCGTGCTCGCGGTGGGGCTGAGCGGGTTCGTCCCACGAAAGGTCGATCCACCCGTCCGCCAATGGGCGACGGCGGGCGCGACTGTCGGGCTGCTGCTGCTCGTCCAAATCGATCTGCATTTGCTGAAGGCAAGCTGGATCCGCTGGCCCGAGATCCCGAGGGCCACGCTGACGACTCGCCGCACGGTTGATGGGTTGGTCGTACACATGCCCCGAGGCGATGACCGCGTTTGGGCGGCCCCGATGCCGGCGACGCCGGAGCTCGATCCGAATCTGCGCTGTGAGATCGACGCGAAGGGGATTCGCCGTTTCTGGATCGAGGCGTCGCCGGACGATTCTCAGGTTTTGTCGAGGCCGTAGCGCCGGGTGAAGACGGGTTGAGGGCCGACGAGTCCCATTCGATCATTCGCCGGCGGGGAGCGGGGCAACCCGCGTTGTGTCGGTGAGCGGCTGCGGATTATCGAGCCCACCACTGGTAACGATAATGCGTCCGGAAATGAACGCTGCTGCCGGGGCCAGCAACTTCTCGGGCATGACGCCGATGACGCGCCAGGCATCCGCTTTTGGATCGTATTCCAGCAAGTCACCAACCACGTTACGCGGCGGCCGGGAGCTGTTGCAGCGCCCGCCGATAATGATGATCCGGCCCTTATGGACGATGGTGCTTGCTTCAAAGTGGCTTCGTCCGTCCGGAAGGCCGGCGATTTCGCTCCATTTGCCGGTGGCGGGATCGAACCGGTGGCAGGATTTCACATCAATCTGCGTGACGTCGTGGCCATGATCGCCGCCCAGCGCGTAAATCTTGCCGTCGAGCACCGCCGCACTGACGTGCCCGCGCGGATCGGGCAAATCCGCTTCGCGCCCCCAAGCCGTTCCCCCTTCGAGCGACAAGCTCCAATGGTCACCCGCGTTTGTGTCGCGATCGGCTTTGTAGCCGCCGAAGTAATGCAACTTGCCATTGACGACGGCCAGCCCGCCACCGGCGCGCGGTTCCGGCAATGGCGGTCCACCGGTCCATGTGTCCGAAGCAATGTCATACTTCCACACTTCATCGGTGACCGGTCCAGGATGCTTCCCCTTAAAGCCCCCGGCAAACCAGATGGTCCCGCGGTCGATGGCCGGGTTAAGATGCGTCACCCGCGTCGGCATGTCTTTCAGTCGCTTCCAGGAGTTGCTCGCCGGATCGTAAACGTCCACTTCTTTCGACGCTCCCAATCCCGTGACAAATCCGCCGAACAAGTACATCTTCCCGTCCACCACGGCACTCGGCGATTCGACGCGTGCGAACGGTGAGGGCGCGGCCTTCTCCCATTGAAGCGCCGGCCAGGGAGGAAGCGGCGCAGAAACAGAAACGCCAGGCTTACCATCGGATTCACCGGCGGTGGCGGTGCTGCTGCTCCAAACTGACATGGCAGCGTTCAATGCAACGGCGATGATTAAAGTGCGGCGAATGCAAACCATAGTGGCCAATTCCCAAAAGGATGAAACACTGACAATGCTTCCATTGTGGCGGCGAAAGTCTCATTGGAGATTTTAGAAGATTTTGCCATCTGTCGCCATCGGGGTTCTTCGGATTACAATGAAGACGAAGGAGCGCATTGCCGTGAGTACACCATCCGCCGATTCATTGGTTGGCGAGCCGATCCCGCTGGAAGAGGCGGGCGGGACGCCTGTGCACCGGGAGAAGGACGACCGTCGGCAGCGGATGCCTGAGCCGTTGCCGGTCCGGCTGGTGACGGTGGAAGATGCCAGGCTTGTCGCCCCGGCGGGGATAGAGACGCGGCTTGACGGGTTTTATGTCGGGCTGCTCGGGTTCGAGCGAGAAGCGGAGGCGGCGGGGTTGGTGTATCGGGCGGAGAATCATCGGCTGCGGTTTGAGGTGGTCGAGCCGCCGCTGGCGTATCCGGGGATGCGGCCGCTGGGGATTGAGATACCGTCGCTCCTGGCCGCCGAGCACAAGCTGATCGAGGCGAAGATCGAATACTTCCGGCAGAAGTCATTTGTTCCGGGGCACGAGGCTCTGCTGCTTCAAGACCCGGCGGGCAATTGGATTGAGCTGGCGGGGATGACTGAATTGCGGTGAAGCATTGTTCGCAGGCAAACCCATCATCGGCATCGTCGGGGGCATCGGCAGCGGGAAGAGCTTTATCGCCCGGATTTTTGGCGAGCTCGGTTGCCGGGTGATCGACTCCGATGCACAGGTGCGCGAGGCATATCGTGATCCGCAGGTCAGGGAAACCCTTGTGGGGTGGTGGGGGCCGGAGGTCATTCGCGAGGGCGAAGTGGACCGTGCCTTCATCGCGCGAAAAGTGTTCGCCGACTCTGCCGAACGGCAGAGGCTTGAGCAACTTTTGCACCCTATGGTGAAGGCGGCTCGCGAGCAGGAGATGGCGACGGCGGGGGGCGAGGCGAATGTAGTTGCCTTCGTGTGGGACACGCCCCTACTATTCGAAGCTGGGCTCGCGGAGTTATGCGATGTTGTGGTTTTTGTGGATGTGCCGCGGGAAACCCGGCTGGAGCGGGTGCGCCAATCACGGGGCTGGGGGCCTGACGAGCTGGCGAAACGAGAAAATTTACAATGGCCCCTAGACAAGAAGCGTAAAATATCCGATCATTCATTGAGTAACACTGCCGACGCGGCGTATGCCCGCGAACAAGTCCGAGCATTGCTTCCCCGAATCCTTGCAAAAAGCATCGCAAAGGCCGACCGCCGGTAAACATTTGCTTGAGTTGACAGGTTACGCAATGAGATAGTGTGGGTTGATCGCGAACGTCCGGCCCTCCCGGACGTATGAATTCAATCTCCCAGGACTATTTTAAGCGGTGCGGCGGTTGAGAATTGCCCAGGGCGCTGATGCCGGTAATTTGCCCCGCTCCGATTGTGAATGCTTTCCTCTTTCCGGGCCTTCGCGCCCCGCCCAAGGCGGCCGCGGCGCAGGCGGGCCGGCGGCGGATTTTTTCCAGGGATTTTCCTATTTGAAATTTGCACCCCGGGCCGCGGATTGCGGCGCAAATGACTTCCGGGACCGTTCGTTTGTACCTTTAGCGACGCGTCTGGCCCGTGGCAATGGCCCCGGATTCAGACCCGCAATTCCCTAATGTCAATCACCCCATCCCATACTTTGGAGGCCTAGCCACATGGCGAAGTCCACACCCCGTACGCGCCGCCCCGCGGCGTCTTCCCAGCCCACCGCCGAGACCTCTGTCGAGGAACAAGGCTCGTCCGCTCAGGCAACCGCCGTCGAGGCGCCCCCCGCTCCCGCCCGTTCCGAAAAGCCTGAGATCAAGGGCGACGGCCGCGAGAGAGATGCCCGCGACGCCAAGCCTGATCTCCGCGACGCCAAACCCGATCTTCGTGACGCCCGGCCCGCCCCGCGCGACGCTAAGCCTGACGTCCGCGATTCGCGGCCGGATCAGCGCGAGTCGCGCCCCGATCAGCGCGATTCCCGGCCCGATCAGCGCGACGCCCGGCCCGATCAGCGCGACTCGCGCCCCGAGCAGCGCCACGACCGCAACGATCAACCCCGCGGCGGAGGCGAGAACGCCTCGGGCGAGGACGTCGGCAGCTTCGACGCCGAAACCAACGCCAAATACGAGCAGGTCAAGGGCGGCAAGCTCTACATCAAAGACCTGCAGATGATGGACATCCATGGCCTGCACGAGATCGCACGCCAGGAAAACATCCAGGACTACATCGGCCTGAAGAAGCAGGACCTGATCTTCCAGATCCTCCGCTCGCGCATCCGCCAGAACGGACTGATGTACGGCGAAGGCGTGCTGGAAATCCTGCCGGATGGCTTCGGATTCCTCCGCAGCCCGGAATACAACTATCTGCCGTGCCCGGATGACATCTACATCTCGCCATCGCAGATCCGCCGATTCGGACTGCGCAACGGACATGTGGTGCAGGGCCAGATCCGTCCGCCCAAGGAGAGCGAGCGATACTTCGCGCTGCTTCGCGTCGAGGCGATCAACGGGGAAGACCCCGAGCGCATCACCGACACCGGCAACTTCGAAGACCTGACCCCGCTGCACCCCAATAAGCGGCTCACCCT
>JAQGHP010000774.1 GCA_028288775.1 Phycisphaerales bacterium
CGTGGTGGAGTCGCTGGGGCCGCCGTATCGTGCGGTGGCGCTCAGCGGGCATAAACGTACGGACAAACTGCTCGCGCAGGTGGAGCGGCACCGCCCTGTTGCCGTGGCGATTACGGATGATGGGGCGGACGAGGCGGATCTGGCGAAGATTCGTGCCGCGGGGGCGCGGGTGTATCGGGGGCCCAAGGCAATGGTCGAGATGGTCGAGCGGGATGACGTGGACGTCGTTCTGGCGGCGGTCGTCGGGGCGGCGGGGATGCCTGCGGTCATCGCGGCCGTGCAGGCGGGTAAGGGGCTGGCGCTGGCGAATAAGGAATCGCTTGTGGTCGCGGGGTCGCTGCTGATTCCGGAGGCGCGGAAGCGCGGGGTGGATATTCTTCCGGTCGATTCGGAGCACTCGGCGGTTTTTCAGGCGCTGCAATGCGGCCGCCGGAAGGACGTCCGGCGGGTCATCCTTACCGCCAGCGGCGGGCCTTTCCGCAATGCTTCGCGCGAACAGATGGAAAAGGCCACCCTCGCCGATGCCCTCAACCATCCCACCTGGCGGATGGGCAACAAGATCACCATTGACTCGGCGACCATGTTCAACAAGGCGCTGGAGATCATCGAAGCCTGCTGGCTGTTTGATCTGCCGCCCGAGCAGGTGGAAGTGGTGATTCATCCGGAGTCGGTCGTGCATTCGATGGTGGAATTCGTGGACGGGTCGGTGATCGCACAGTTGGGTCCGCCGGACATGCGGACGCCGATCCAATATGCGCTGACTTATCCCGAACGGGCCCAAGGGATCAGCCGGCGGCTGGATTTGGGGAAGGCATTCTCGCTGAACTTCGAGCCGCCGGATTTTGAGCGTTTTCCCGCACTTCGGCTCGCATACGACGTAGCGAAGAGGGGCGGAACGCTGGGCGCGGTGTTGAACGCGGCCAATGAGGCCGCCGTGGAAGCTTTCGTGTCCGGTAATATTTCGTTCGGCGAGATTTCCCGGCTCGTTGGACTTACAATTAACGCCCATCGGGTTCAGCCTAATCCCTCCTTGGACGATCTCTTGGGAGCGGATCGATGGGGACGGGAAAACGTCCGGTCGATGCTCCCTGGCAACGCGGGCGGCGAGCCCCGCGACAAATAAGGATCGGGACGCGGGCCGGAAGCCCGTGCCCTGGCCACTAACCCACCACGGAACCAACGCATGCCCTTGTCCTTCATCTCGCTCAGTCATGCAGCCACGACTTTCCTGCTGATCCTGGGCTTCGGGTTCGTCATCTTCTGGCACGAGCTGGGCCATTTCCTCGCCGCCAAATGGGTGGGGATCAAGTGCGAACAGTTCGCCGTCGGCTTCGGGCAGGCGGTCTTCTCCTGGCGCAAGGGGATTGGTTTTCGCCTGGGCAACACGCAGAAGGAATACCGCCAGCGGGTTGATCAGCATCTTCTGGAAAAGCAGAAGAACGCGATGCACCTCAAGGACCTGAAGGAATTCACGGATGCCGAAGTGTCCGAGGCCGCGGCAGAGCTGGGCCTGGGCGATACCGAGTACCGCCTGAACTGGATCCCGCTGGGCGGCTACGTGAAGATGCTGGGCCAGGACGACCTCAAGCCCGATGCCCAGGCCGATGACCCCCGCGCCTACAACCGCAAGTCGGTGGGCGCGCGGATGCTGGTGATATCCGCCGGCGTCATCATGAACGTGATCCTTGCGGCGATCGGATTCATCATCGTTTTCCTGATCGGCATCAAGGCCCAGCCTGCATGGGTGGGCAACGTCTACCCCGATTCCCCCGCCCAGAAGGCGGGCATGCAGGTGGGCGACCACATCCAAACATTTGAGGGCAAGCCGCAGGAAGACTTCACGAAGATCATGCTGAACGTGGCGCTGGCGGAAAACGGCGCGACCGTGCCGATGACCGTGCAGCGGCTAGTGAATGGCAAATGGGAAACGGTCCCGCTCGAGATCACGCCCGACACGCCGGAAAAAGGCGGCAAGGGTTTCGTTGCCCTCGGGTTCGAGGCGCCGTTCAAGCTCGCCGGGATGCCAAAGAAGGATCTCACCGCCGAAGAAATTCAGAAAGCGCAGACGGACTATCCGCCCGAAGCCCTGGTTGTTCAGCCGGACGACACGATCACCGCGGTGAACGGCCAACCGGTGGGCGTGGGCGACTTCGCGAAGCTCAACGCGGCCGAGCAGGAATACGGCAAGCCCGTGGTGCTGACGCTCCGCAATGCCGAAGGTCACGAGCGTCCCGCGTCCTACCAGCCGCACTTCATGCCATTCTTCAAAGGGCCGTTCAACCTGGCCGGCATTGAGCCGCGGGCGCAGGTGTACCACCTGATGGAAGCATCGACGGCGATGGGCAAAGTCGAGGCCGGCGACGTCATCACCAAGCTGACGACCGTTACGGCTTCCGGACAGGATCCGCTGCCCGACCCCAGCCGTCCTCAGCTTATGGACCGCCTTTCCGACCTCGGCAAGAGTGGCCAGAAATTCAACCTGACAGTCCTTCGCGACGGCGTCGAGCATACCTATGACGGCCTCATCGCCAGCGCGCCAGTCGGCTCGGAAAAAGGGCAAAAGGGACTGGGCGTTGAGCTGATCTCCGATGAAAAGTCGGCGGTGGTCAGCAACACCATCCCCGACAGCCCCGCCGCCAAGGCCGGGCTTCAGAGCGGCGACATCGTGACCACCGTGGAAAACCAGCCGGTCAAGAACTGGTACGACGTCCATCGGCTGCTCAAGCAGGTTATTGATAACAAGGGTGCGTCCGCCCGCATCGCGTATCTCCGCGGCGGCGAGACCAAGGACGCGACGCTCGCGCTGGACGCGACGCAGGCGCAGATGATCAGCGGCGTGCGCTACGGGCACGTGTCGCTGCCGTTCCTCGAACCGTACACCTTCATCCGCAAGGCCAGGAATCCGTGGCAGGCGGTGCAATGGGGCGTGGGCGAGACGCGCGACTTTATCTTGCAGTTCTACCTGACCATCCGCCGCATGATCGGCGGGAGCGTGCCGACGTCCAACCTCATGGGCCCGGTCGGCATATTCATCGGCGGGTCAAAAATCGCCGCCAAGGGCGGCGACTGGCTCATCTGGTTCCTCGCCATGATCAGCGCGAACCTGGCGGTCGTTAACTTCCTCCCCATCCCCGTCGTGGACGGCGGGCAGTTCATGTTCCTGATCCTCGAAAAGATCAAGGGACGGCCGCTGTCCCCCCGCGCGATGGCCATCGCACAATACGTCGGCTTGGCATTCCTGGCCGGGGTGGTGCTGTTCGTGACCTATCACGACATCATGCGGCGGTATTGATCGCGTCGCGCGACGATACTGCGCTCAAGGCGGAGAAGAGTAAGATTAGGAGTAAGAGTAAGAGTAGGATGCGTTTCCAGAGGCACCCCCTCAGAAAGCGCTCCTACTCTTACTCTTCTTCCAACCCATCGACCCACAGCGGATAAGAACCCCACCCGGTTCAACGGTCATCCAAGATCGGCATCCGCTTCTCAAGCACCGCCCGCTGGCGGTCCGTCCACCACCGCAGCCGGCCCGGATCCATCTCCGCACACCCGAAATGCCCGGCAATCGCGCGGCGCAAATCACCTACCCCTTCGTCGGTCGTCGCGACCGTATGAATCGCGTTCAAGGATGAAGCATCCCATGCCGAGGGCATGTCGGATTTGTTCACGACGACGACCGCCCGCGGATAAGCGGCGAGCATCGCCGATACCTCGGAGTCGAGCGGCGCGGACGCATCGAGCACCATGACAACAAGCTGCGATCGCTCGATCTGCTCGCGGCTGCGGGCGATGGCGGTTCGTTCGATGGCATCATCCGTCTCGCGGATTCCGGGGGTGTCCACGAGCATGACCGGCAGGCCGTCGATGTTGGCGATCTCTCCCACCCAATCGCGCGTCGTGCCCGCGAGGTCGGCCGTGATGGACCGTTCCTGCCCGAAAAGCTGGTTGGCGAGGGTCGATTTCCCGACGTTGGGCGGCCCGATGATCGCGACGGTCGGCGGGTGAAGCAGATGCACGAGGCTCAGGTCGTCGAGGATTTGCCTGATCGCCCTCCGATCCGGCGCAGGGCTCGCCTGCTTGCCGGACAGGAGGTTTTCCCACGCCGATGCCTGCGCGAGGAGCACGCGGAGGCCCAGTTCCGTGCGGGCCAGCGGCAGGTGTGCCGCGATTTCACGTTCGAGGATCGTGTCGCCGTCCGCGAATTCTTCGGGGATCGCATTGCGGGATTGCTCGCAGACTTCGAACCCTTCGCGCCGGGCGAGCTCGAGCACCCGGCGCACGACCCACGGCCCGCCGTGAAGGTTCACGTCCGCCCCGCCGTCGGGAAGCGCCACGACGACGGGATCGTCGATGATCTGCCCGCCGTCGGCGAGATCGCCATGGACGCAGCGGCCCGGCTTGGGCTCTTTCGAGAAATATCGGCGGAGGAATTCCAAAGTGCCGGGGCCGAACAGCCGCACGACCGCGATCGCCGAGGAGCCGGGAGGGGTGAGGAGGATTGCGCGATTGGATTGCATTGAGGGTGCGAGTTGTCTTCGTCGCGATCAAGACACAGACGATTAGGATTAGGATTAAAGATTAAGATTACGATCGCGCTCTGAGGCGCATCTGCACGCGCTCCCATCCTAATCCTAATCCTAATCTCAATCGTCCGTGCCTTGGCCCCGACGGGCAACCACCATCATCACGCCCCATGCTTGATGTGGTGATTGGTATACGCCAGCGCGATGCCGTACAGCGTGAGGTCGGGGGAGACGGCGTGGATAAGTTCCCAGCCGGCGAAGAGTTGCTGGGCGTCGCCGCCGGTGGCGATGATGTCGGGCCACTGGCCAAGGGCGGTGGCGTAGTTTTCCGCCAGCTCTTTTACCATTCCGCGAATGCCGTGATAGACACCTGTGAGGATGGCCTCGCGGGTGGTCTTGCCGTAGGGTTCGGTGGGCACGGCCAATTCGACGCGCGGGAGTTGGGCGGTTTTCTCGTGCAGCGCCTCGAGCATCATGGCTGCGCCAGGCGCGATGGCCCCGCCGAGGAATTCGCCCGCGTCGTTGCAGACGTCCACGGTGATGGCGGTGCCGGCGTCGACGACGATGCAGGCGGTCTCCAACTGCTCGTACGCCGCGGCCACGTTGAGCACGCGGTCCACGCCGGTTTTTTCCGGTTCATCGGTCAGTACCGCAATGGGCAGCTCGATATCTTTGCCGACCCAGACCACGTCGCGGCCGGCGGCCTGATCGACCGCGTGCTCCAGCGCCTCGTTCAGCACGGGGTTCACTGACGCCGCGACGATGGCCGCCCCTTCGAGGCCGGCGACCTGCTTCCAAGCCTCTTCGATAGCCCCCTTCCAGTCGGCCTGCTGGTCGTGGAGGATGCGTTTCACCTGGCGCAATTCGCCGGCAATGAAAGTCCCCATCGCCAGCCGCGAGTTCCCGACGTTAAGCACGAGCAAGTTGATGTCCATGGGATAACTATAGCCAAGGAGGAGCGCGGCGCGTTCATCATGCCGGGCACGACG
This sequence comes from Phycisphaerales bacterium, assembly GCA_028288775.1. Taxonomy (GTDB): domain Bacteria; phylum Planctomycetota; class Phycisphaerae; order Tepidisphaerales; family Tepidisphaeraceae; genus RYN-428. The sequence goes on from JAQGHP010000774.1 coordinate 5,510, forward strand.
GGAGAAACGAGGAATGCCGGACGGCAGATCGGACCGGTAAGGTCCCTGCCGCCCGGCATTCTTCATCGTGTCAGGCGCGGAGCCCGACTTCGCGATCAATCGAAATCCTCGGGGATCGTGTCGAGGTCCCGGAGGTTTCGCGGGCGGCGGATCGGCTCGTGGTGAACGGGCTCGTCGTCCGCGAGATGGCGATCGGCGGAACCAGTGCGAACCACCGGCGCGACCGGCGTGGGCTCCGGCTCGCGGGCCGTGGCCCGTGACGCGGTGGCGGGCGCCTTCGCCGCGGCGGGTTTCTTTCCGCCACGCCCGCGGCCGCCGCGTCGGCGTCCCTTGGGTTTGGCTTCCTCGCCTTCCGCGGGGGATTCGGCTTCCTCCGACGGTTGCGATTTCGCCACCGGCACGGCCTTGGCCGGGGGCTTGCGGCGGCCGCCCTTGGCCTTCGCCGCCGGAGCGGCCGGCTTGGCGGGCTTGCGGCCGCCGCGCTTGGGCTTGGCTACGACTTCCGCCGCCTCGTCCTGTGCCTCGGGCCGATCCTGCGGCTGGGCAGGCTTGGATTCCTCGGGCTCGCGGGAGGCGTAGGCGGATGTTTCCATCGCCTCGGAAACGCCTTCGCGTTCGTCGGACTCGGTCGGCCGATCCTGGCCGAACGCGCCGGCGTTGTCGTCACGCCGGCCTTCAAAACCCGCGGCTTGCGGGAGTTCGTGCTCGTGCCCACGCTCTTCTTCGTGGTGGCGATCCTCGAACCGTCCGCGATCCCCCTCGTCGTCACGATCAGCCGCCTCGGCGCGGTCGGCGGTTTCGTGGCGGTCGCCGGCCTCCTGGGCATGATCGCCCCGGTCGTCGCGGCCGGCTTCGCCGCGGGTTGTTGCTTCCTCGCGATCGCGGAAGCCTTCGCCGTAACCGTCGCCTTCTTCGCCGCGGGGCTCTTCGCCTTCGTGGAAGCCTTGATCGTCGCCCGGGCCACGATCATTGCCGGCGGCATTGCCTTCCTGCGGCGCGGTCTGTCCGTCCTGGAAGGGTTGCTGACCCTGACCGCCACGTCCGCGGCCACGACGACCGCGACGCCGTCGGCGGCGCTTTTGCCCGCCGCCCTGTTCGTCTCCGCCCGCGAAGGATTGTTCCGACGAGCCGTTGTTTCCCGCTTCAAGGAGTTCGTCGGCACCTTCGGCGCGGGCTTCGAGGGGAAGGCCCGGGCGGCGCGGGGCGTTGTTGCGCGGGCCGTTATCGCGCGGGGCGTTGTCTCGCGGGCCGTTGTCTCGCGGTCCATTGGCGAACTGATTTCCGCCGGGGCGTTGTTGCTGGCCGAAATCGCGCTGGCCGCCGTCGCGTGGTCCGCTCGGGCGCTGGCCGCCCTGGCGGTTCTGTCCGGAATCGCGCGGGTCTTGGCGGCGCTGGTCGCCCTGGCCCTGGCGTGGTCCCTGATCGCGGCGGTTGTTGTCCTGCCGGCGGCCGTCTTGGCGCGGGCCGTTGGGATGCTGTCCGCCGCCCTGACGCTGGGGCGGGCCGGAGATCACGGGCGAGGGTGCGCCGGATTCCTCTGCCGCGCGCTCGAGGGTCTCGGTGCGGTCTTCCAGTTCGTCCGCCTCGCGGTCCATGTCGCTGCGGTCCTCGTCCTGCCCGCCGCGACGCGGCTGGGGCTGGGGGGCGCGCTGCCTGCGGTCGTCGGGCTTGCCGCCCGGGCGTCCGCCACGCGCAACCGGGGGCTGAGCCGGGCGGGTGTGGAGCTGCGACGTGTGCGGGTGCGCGGTCATTACTGCCGCCAGTTCCTCGATCATCACCAGTCCGTCACGGGCGTCGAACAGCGTGAGCTGCATCTCGTCGAGGCCCAGCGCCTGGTCGGGGCGGATGACGATGCGCTTGCCACTATCGCCTTCGAGGCCGGCGAGCTGCCGGCGTTTTTTGTTCTGAAGGTAGAGGGAGACGTCGGGGCAAACGGCCAGCTCGACCCGCACGACGCGCAGGTCATTCACGGCGATCGCGAGCCGGCGCATCACGTCGAGGCTCATGCTCTCGGGGCTCTTGACGAGGCCCGCGCCCTTGCAGTGGGGGCAGTCGAAGTAGACGCTGCGCTTGAGCGACGGCCGCATGCGCTGGCGGGTCATCTCGACGATGCCGAACTGGCTCATCGGAAGGACCTTGGTCTTGGCGCGGTCGTCCTTGAGGAGGTCATTGAGACGGCGTTCCAAGTCGCGGCGGTGGCGCTCGTAGCGCAGGTCGATGAAGTCGCAGATGATCACGCCGCCCAGGTCGCGGAGCTTAAGCTGCCGGCAGATTTCGTCCGCGGCTTCCATATCCGTTTTAAAGGCGGTGGTCTCGGCGTCGCTGTGGTCGCGGAACTTGCCGCTGTTCACGTCGATGGCGACGATCGCCTCGGTCGAGTCGATCACCAGCGACCCGCCGCTGGCCAGCGGGACGTGCCGGCTGTACATCTGCTCGATTTCCTTCTCGATCCCGTACTTGTGGAACAGCGGCAGCGGCTCCTCGTACAGGTCCACGCGGTCCTTCGTGCGCGGGTTCGAGAGCTTGATGACTTCCTTCACCCGCGCCGCGACTTCCGCGTTGTCGATGACGATCCGCTCGATGTCGCTGGTGAACAAATCGCGCACGGTCCGGCTGACCAGATCGCCCTCGGTATAAAGCTCGGTCGGGCCGGGGCCGCGGTCGCGCTTTTTCTTGAGATTGTCCCACAGGCGCGTGAGGTACTTGAGATCGCGCTCGATTTCGGCCTGGCTCTTGCCCACGCCGGCGGTGCGGAGGATGAACCCGGCGTCATCGGGCGGGTCGAGCTCGTCGAGGATCTTGCGCAGCCGACGGCGCTCGTCCTCGTCTTCGATCTTGCGGCTCACGCCCTTGCTGGCCATGCCGGGCATCATCACGAGGATGCGCCCGGGGATTGACAGATAGGTGCTGAGCGTCGGGCCCTTGGTGCCGATGCCTTCCTTGATGACCTGCACGACGATCTCGTCGCCGCGGCGCAGGCAACGCTGGATCGGCGGGCGGTCGCGCCGGGCCATCTTGCGGCCGACGCTTTCCTGGATGTCCTCCCCCGCCCGGCCGAAGTACGTGGGCATCAGGTCGCTGATGTGCAGGAAGCCGTTGCGCCCCAAGCCGAAGTCGATGAACGCCGCCTGGATGGACGGCTCCACGTTCATCACGCGGCCCTTGTAGATGTTATTGACGTGCGAGGTGGAGCTGGTGCGCTCCATGTACAGGTCCTGGAGCTTGCCGTCTGCGACGAG
>JAQGHP010000784.1 GCA_028288775.1 Phycisphaerales bacterium
GATGTCGATGACGTCGATGTCCTTGCGCTCGACGACCTTCCGCCAATCCGTCTCCGTCGATTCATACCCCCACTTCCCGGCGAACTCCTTGAGCTTCGCCTCGTCGCGCCCACAAACCGCCTTAAGCACCGGCGTGTATTGGAGGTCAAAGAAATTAGGCACCCGCCGATACGCGTTGGAATGCGTCCGCCCCATGAACCCGTAGCCGATCAATCCAATGTTGAGATTTTTCATGTGTACCCTCGTGAAGACTGGTCCGCGCCCCTCGTGGGCGCGGGGATGGTTATAGCCGAAGACGGTATTGGAGTGGAAGGAACGTTCACTCCCTCTCATTCTGAAATCACCGTCCGCGAGTATGTATTTGTGGCGCAGCCTTTCAGGCAGCAAACGCAGGCTGAAAGCCTGCACCACAAAATACGAATTACAAATCACGTAGGGAGAGGGACGTAAACCATGCGCTGGCCGATATACGCAGTCTTTACTAAACTTCTCCGACAACACCCATGAAAATCCAAGCCGCCGTCCTCTTCGAGCCCGATAGCCCCTTCGAGATCCTCGACGTGGACCTCGCCGACCCGCGCCCCGGCGAGGTGCTCGTGCGCATCGCGGCGGCGGGGGTTTGCCACAGCGACTACCACCTCGTCTCGGGCGCAACAAAGCACCCCATGCCGGTCGTCGCCGGGCATGAGGGCGCGGGGATCGTGGAATCCGTTGGTCCGGGCGTGACGTCCATCCGTCCGCGCGATCACGTCATTCTCAATTGGGCCCCGGATTGCGGCCGCTGCTTCTATTGCGATCGTGGTAAACCCAATCTCTGCGACACCTACACCGGCCCCATCTGGGCCGGCACGATGCTCGACGGCACCACCCGTCTCACCCTCGGAGGCCGTCCCGTCTACCACTACTGCGGGCTCGCCAGCTTCGCGACGCACGCGGTCGTCCCCGAGCAAAGCTGCGTGGCCGTGAGGAAGGACGTTCCGCTGACGGTCGCGTCATTGGTGGGGTGCGCCGTCGCCACGGGCGTGGGGGCGGCGATGTACACGGCGCAGGTCCGTCCCGGCGATTCGGTCGCCGTCTACGGGTGTGGCGGAGTCGGACTCTCCATCCTCCAGGGGGCCACGCTCTGCGGCGCGCAAACCCTCATCGCCATCGACAAGGCCCCGGAGAAGATGGAGATCGCCCGCCGATTTGGCGCGACACACACGCTGCTATCCGGCCCCGACACGCTCGCAGCCATCCGCGCAGCGACAGGCGGCCGCGGCGTGGATCACGCCTTCGAGGCCGTCGGCGTGCCGGCCGTGCAGGAGGCCGCCCTCGACGCCGTCCGTCCCGGCGGAAACCTCATCCTCGCCGGCCTCTCCCCCATGGGCACCGGCACCAACCTTCCCGGGGCATTGCTCACCCGCCAGGAAAAAACGGTCAAAGGCTCCTACTACGGCTCCGTCCACCCCCGCCGCGATTTCCCTATGCTCGTCGAGCTTTACCGGTCGGGCCGCCTGGATTTGGACCAGCTCGTATCAAAGCAATACACCCTGCCCCAGATCAACGAGGCGTATGCCGACATGCTCGCCGGGCGGATCGCGCGGGGAGTCATCGTCTTCTAAAATATCAACGCGATCGACCGGCTTCGGCCGGCATCGTTCATCCTGGACAATCTCGCAGCCACCGGCGGATCGGGGTTGCATCTACGCCGCGAATGGACGAATGGGGATTGGACCGACTTAATTACGGCGTCGTCAACTCCCAATGTTTGTCCCAGGCGTCGGTACGATTCGCGATCGGGCCGTCGGCGGTGATGTTGTTCGGGTCGATCACCGCAGCAACGTCATTGCGCTGCAAGATTTCGCAGTGACCGTCCCAGAAGCAGACGTTGACCACGTCGTGCCGTTTGCTGTGGCGGTACGCGATGTAGGCGGTTTCGGCGGGATCGCGCTGGTCGTTGTAGCCGTCCACCCGGAAGTAGTGACTCGAATGTTGCGGCTGCAAGTGCGGGGTAAGGGCGTCGGCGAACATAATCTTGCTCGACGGGTTGCGAAGGATATTGGCTTTCACCCCGGCGTATTCGGTGGTGTCGTCCCAGGTTTTGGGCTTGGGGAGCGTGCAGACCGGCGTCTGAAGGTAGTTCACGTGGCGGCTGTTGTAGCCGTAGCTGAACGTCGCGTCGGCGCCCTGGTCGGTCGCCTTCGCATCCAACGCCTGCCCGGCGTCCGGGCAGACCAGGCCCGTCGGAAACTTTCCCGACTGCCCGTTGCCCGCGATCCACTCCGGCACGCCGAGCATCGAGCGAAAGGCGTTGTTGTTGATCCAGATGGCGCGGACCTTGATGCTCGTGCCGGTGAAGGTGTCGATGTTGTTCCCCTGAATCGCGGGGACGGCCCAGCCGTGATAGTCGGCGATGTACATCGTCTGGGCCAATCCGAGGGATCGAAGATTGGCAAGGCACTTCACGCGGTTAGCGCCTTCGCGCGCCGTGGCGAGTGCCGGTAACAGAATTGAGATCAGCAGCGCGATGATGCCGATGACGACGAGGAGTTCGACCAACGTAAACGCGCGCGGGGGGCGGAGTTTTTGATGTTCATGTATTCGCATAATTTCATTCCTCCGGCGCACGGGCCGGGGTGGCATGTGGATTAGGCAATCGGTCGGGCGGGGCGGAGGTAACGGTCTCTCCGCTTAAGCGAAGATCTCCCGCGCCACATTTCCCGCCACGTCGGTCAGCCGGAAATCGCGGCCGGCGTAGCGGTAGGTGAGCTTCTCGTGGTCCAATCCCATCAGCGCGAGCAGGGTCGCGTGAAGATCGGTCGTGTGCATGCGGCCTTCGACGGCGTTGATGCCGTATTCGTCGGTCGCGCCAAACGAAAACCCGCGCTTTACGCCGGCGCCGGCGAGCCACATCGGGTAGCCCGTGATGTTGTGGTCGCGGCCGTCGGGGCCCTGCTGGGAAGCGGTGCGGCCGAATTCGCTGCCGAAGAGCACCAGCGTATCTTCGAGCTTGCCGCGCTGGTCCAGGTCGGCCAGCAGCGCCGCGGTCGGTTGGTCGGTGGCGGCGGAGTTGCGGATGAGGCCCTGGTGCAGGTTGTTGTGCTGGTCCCATCCTGGGTGGCAGATCTCGACGAAGCGTACGCCGGCCTCGC
>JAQGHP010000025.1 GCA_028288775.1 Phycisphaerales bacterium
GACATCGTCGAACTGAACCAGCACCCCTGGGTGTTGTGGCCCGGCGTGTTTATCTTCCTTGCGGTCGTGGCGTTCAATTTGGTGGGCGACGGCTTGCGCGATGCGTTCGACCCGCGACGTCTGAAGACCTGAGTGGGCTATAGCCCGAACTCTTCACCACAAAGACACGGGGGCGTACCTGTGCCGCCAAGCCGCTTGGTTCGGCACGCAGTCTTTGTGGCGAATCCCGGATTACGCGCTCTGGCCGGCGCCGATGCCCAGGCGCTTGAACGCGTCGCCCGGCGACTTGAACGAGGCAACGTACGCGTTAATTTGATTGATGGCTGCGCCAAGTTCGTGGTCCGCCTCTGGGGGCACGGTGTCGAGGATTTGCTGCATCATCGCTCCTCGGGTCGTCTCGTCCTGTGACACGCCGGTGATCAGCGCCTTGACGACGACCATCCCCGCCGCTTGGTCAAGGTGGGGATGCGGCTCGACGCCCTGGGCGTGACACCATTCGCGGACCACCTCTGCCGTTCGGCCAACGAGGCCCTCTAACACCGATTCGGCTTGCTCCAACGATTCCTCTTCATCATCGTCACCCTCCGTCACCGACTCCGCATCGTCCAACAGCGCATCGGCATCATCGAAGCCGGCCATGGAGAAGGGGAGGTCATCCGGCGGTGCGACCCAGTCATGGTCCGGGTGGCTGAAGAATTCCTCCGGCGTGCAGGCGATCAGGTTTTTGCGGATGAAATCGCCCGTGCCCATGTACAGCAGCTTGCCGTCCTTGGTGAACCCGGTCAGGTCGACCGAAGCGATGTCGCCCAGGCCGCCGAGAATCGACGCCCACTTTTCCCAGCCGGCCGGAAGCCGGAAGCCGTTCTGCCGGGCGAAGCGCACGCCCGCGGCCACGAGTCGGCGCGCCTCGGCGACTTCCAACTTTTCCAGCGGCATGCGTTTCGACCACGGGGTCAGCATATCTTCCATGAACTCGGCGCGGCCAATCTCGGGCTTCCCCCAGGCGTCCTTGAGCCCCACGCACCAGATGTCGATAAGAAACGCCGACATCGCGTACCGGCCGCCCCCGGCATGGCCGAGAATGTTCATGCTCACCATCCCCATTTCCTGCCAGTGCTCATTGACCCAGCATTCCAACTCACCCCCGTTCGCGGCGATTTTCTGCAACGCGGTGACGGATGCGAGCTTTCGGACCGCCTTTTGTTTCTCCAGGCGCTTGAGTCGCTTCTTCTCTTTTTGACGGGCTCGGTCGGCCATAAATCCTCCTTGATGGTGGCTGAAATCACTGTATACAGCGCGGGACTCATCTTCCAAAAAGATTTGTCGCAAAGCGCCACGTGATACCGGGCTTCCGCCCGGTGTCCCCCCACCGCCCGGGAGGGCGGTGCCACAAGAATTGCCCCCACGAAACACCGCGGGCCCCGTCCTCATCGAACGGGGCCCGCGGCTGTTTCATGTCGCATCGCACCGGACGGTCATTTCAACTCCACCGTCCAGTACGCATCATCCAAAAACTGTTTCCAACTCGAATACCGGTCGTCCGCCAGCCGGATGTTAATGACCGGGCTGCGCTTGGGCTTGATCGGCTTGGTGATCAGGTGCATATGGGCCTGGTCGGGCGTGCGGCCGCCCTTCTTTACGTTGCACTTGATGCAGCAGCAAACAATATTGTCCCAAGTGCTCTTGCCGCCCTGGCTCTTGGGGACCACGTGGTCCAGCGACAGGTCGGTCGTGGGCATCTTCTTCCCGCAATATTGGCACTTGCTGCCGTCGCGGGCGTAGATGTTGCGGCGGTTGAACTTCACATCCTGCCGGGGGAGCTTGTCGTAGCCGAGCAGGCGGATGATCCGCGGCACCGCCACCTGGAAGCGCACGGTGTGAATCCAATCGAACCCATCGGGCTCGAATTCCTTCTTCAGCGCCGACAGTTCCTGCCAATCGGTGAAGTTGAGGTTGTGCCAGCGGCTTTGGCCCTTGGCATCCGTCTCAATGTGGATGACCTCGGCCAGTTCGCGGCAGAGCAGCGAAAAAGCCCGGCGAACATTGATGACCCGGATCGCCTGGTAGAACTTATTGAGGACCAGAACGTTGGCGTTGAGGGAAGGCGAGAGGACACCGGCAGCCTGGCCGATTCCGGCCGCCGACGGCGAGATTGCTCCGCTGTGATGGTTCATTTGCCTTCCTGAACCTTCCCTTATCCGCCGCACTTTCCGCGGCAGCGTCTAACCGTTCAGTTGGCCGGGAGGAGATCATGCCGACCCTCCATCGCCCGCTAGGCTCGCGACTATTGTAACCAGCGTCAACGCGAAAGGCCAGAGGGGGGCGGGGAAGGGTTCGGGGTTCAGGGTTCAGGGTTCAGGAGGGTAGGGGCGGCATTTAACTCTGTCCGCCATTTTGCATTTTGCATTTTGACTTCAATTCGCACTTCGAGAATCGAATTGAAGTCAAAATGCAAAATGCAAAATGAAGAGCGGACTGAAACGCTTCTCGTCCTGAACCCTGACCTCCGCCCCGTTCTTAGGGGGTGTAGTGCCCGTCCGGCGCGCTGGGATTGCACCAAAGTCGGCTGCGAACCAGGCTGACTTGCTCTACGTGGAAGTCGTCGGAGGACATCCATTCCACATGCCCGTCGATGCACGCAACTGCCGCCCCTTTTTGGTGGCGGGACGTGAGGCCCAGTTCGTAAGGATAGCTGCTCCCGTCGTTCCACGAGTCGGTGCTGTTCAAAGAGTCGTCGGCTTCCCAGTAGAGAATGTCGTTGGGACGGAACTGCAGGATTTTGTAGCTGGGCCCCCACATGCCTGGGCGCCCGAGATAGCCGTAGCCGCAGACGGCGCCGTTCATGATGTAGCTCGTGATGGTTTGGGTGCCGTGCGCGGCGGCCGGGTCATAAAGCGGGCAGTGATACACGTCGTGGTTTTTCAAGTATGGATACACGACCCCGCTTTCCATTGCGGTGGGTTGGGGGGTGGCCGCGGTGCCTGGGATCGAGTAGAGCCAGCCGTAGCTGTAAACGGAGGTGTTCGTTGGATCACCCCAGTTGGGGTAGGGCAGGTACAACTTGTTTTCGTTGACGTACATCTCCACGCCCAGCAGGATGTTTCGCAGGTTGCTCTGGCATTTCACGCGCATCGCCTGCCTCCTCGCGCCCTGGAGTGCGGGCAATAAGATCGCGATAAGCGCGGCGATGATGCCAATGACTACGAGAAGCTCGACCAGCGTAAAACCTCTGCGACGCTTCATGGGATGTCCTTCTTTTTGAAGTGCCAAGGCGTGCGATCTTATCGAGAATGCTTTCGCAAGAACATAGGCAATGTAAAAGATTGCCGGCCCGATGGGCGGGGGGTGCTCGGTCGGCGAGAGTCTCCGGCACGCAACTATTCGGCCCGCGCACCTTCTCAACCGCCGGTTGGGTCGGTTGGGCGTGGTACGCGGAGGTAATTTTCTGGTTCTGCGGTGGAAAGCCTATTTCCAGCGGTAGAGGTGGGGCTCGAATCGTTTGAACTTGGAGCCGGCGGCGAAGCGGTCGTTGGATTTCTCGATCGACTTGACGTACGCCTCGCATTCGGGGGTGTGGATGTGATCGAAGCCGCGGGTGCCGACTACGCTGAACCAGTTCTCGTGCGTGAAATCGCGCGGCCCTTGTACCACGGTGCAGCCGATGCCCGACTTCACGAGAAAGTCGCGCGCCTCAGTGGCGGATTTCACGTCGGGGTAACTTTGGGCGATCACGTAGTTAAGGCCGATGACGCGCTGGCTTTGGCCCTCCGGGGCCGGCGGTTTGGGGGTGGGGAAAGGCACGGCGTTGCCACTGGTATTCGTGTCCGAAGAATTGTTACGCGCTTGGTCATGCGGCTTGACGCCGTCGGCGCCGTGCGCGGAAACAACCGGCGGAAGCGGCTTGGGATGGCGGGGCACTTCCAGCGCGCCGGAGTTCAGCACGCGCCGGTCGGGTTCCTCACCCGCACCGGCCGGCACGACCGTGCCAGAACCCGCGGCGGTCTGCGGGCCGCCGGCCATGTGACGGCCGACCACGTACGCCACCCCGAGCGCCACAAGAATCGCAAAGCCGCTTACGATCGCGGTGGTGTAGCGGAAGCGCATCGTCACTTCATGGCGGTCCCCGTCGAACTGCATCTGGCGACCCATGCGGGAGCCGGATCGGGAAGGGGCAGGCGCCTGCTCGCTGCGCATGCGCGAAGTCTGCTGCGGCTGTGGCACAGGCGGCGTCGCGGGCATGGATTCGACTGCCGCGATCCGCGGGGCAACATACGCGGGCCGCGTGAGAGAGGGCGATGTCGTAGGCGCGGGCGCAGTTGCCACCGGGCCGGGCACTTCGGCCTCCGGGCGGCCTTTGAACCACCACTTGGGCGTGCGCAGGGCGCTGCCGCCGCGGGTGTCGATGTTCTTGTTGCCGTGGATTACTTCAAACAGAGCGGCGGCGTGTTTACCTTTGGCCATCCGTGACCTCATTATTAAGGCCCGCCGACGTCCGCGAGGACGCACGGCCGGCAATGTCAGTCGGTCGGTTCTCCGAACCGGCCGCCCCCGTTGTGAATGATTGATCGCCAACAGCGTCCCCATTCCGGGGACCCACCCATCGGCTGAAGCAATTTCTCTGCATATGCTAACCTACGTTTCGGAGTCGTTCAGGTCAAGGCGGGCGCGGCCGTAATCGAGAACGGCGCGCCGGTCATTATTCACTTCGGCCAACGCTTGGCATGGCTGAAGGTTCGATAATTATCGTGCCGCTGGCGCAGTGCGCCGCCCGAAAATCTTCCCCGACTTGCCGCGCGGGCCTGAACGATATCGTACGGTTGGCACATGAGCGCCAAGCCGGAAATGGTCGGTATGCAACGTCCCGTGATGGACCCGACGTTCCTCGCAAAACCGAGGGTCGGGCGCCACGCGCCCCAGTGGGCAACCTGGGTGCTGCCCGTGCTGAAGTGGCTGCTGCGCACGCTTGTCAGCAGGCCCTTTTCGATCCGCACGCCGCGGCCGATTAAGCCCCTGGCCTATGTGCTGGCGGCGGCGGGGAGGCAGTTTATTTTTCTCCCGCTGATCCTGGCCGCTACGTCCGTCATTCTTGTTTACGCGGGCACGCATCCGACGCCGCCGCCTTTGGTCAGCGACCCCAACTCGCAGGGCGTCTACTACGACCCGGTCAACCTCGTCAGCGACGACGGTACGCGCCTCACCGGCTGGCTGATCCCTGCGGTGGACGCCCGGCGGGTGCTGGAGGAAAAAGACAAATTCCTCCGCTCGCGCCGGCCTGGGGTCGTGCTCGTACACGACTTCGGACAAACGCAGCAGCAGGTCCTTCCCCTCCTCGCGCCGCTGCACGATGAAGGCATGGTCCTCGTCGTCATCGGCCTGCGCGGCGCGGGCAACGGCCGGCCCGCGGGGCAAACCTTTGGCATCAATGAGGCGGCGGACGTGAAGGCCGCAGTCGAGATGCTCCGCCGACGGCCATCGGTCGACCCCAACCGCATCGCGGTGCTGGGCCTTGGCACCGGCGCGACCGCGGCGTTGCTTGCCGCTGAGCATGATCCGCAAATCGCGGCAATGGTGATCGCAGACCCGGTGCGGTCGGCCAACGAAGCCGTCGCCCAGCGCATCGGCCCGCACCAGGCATGGATGGCGTGGCTGCGCCCCGCGTGCAAGTGGGCGTTCGAATTGTCCTATCATGTGACGGCGGATGACGTGAACCTCGATCGCTTCGCCGGGCTCACACAACTGCGTCCGACGCTGATGCTGCCGCCGGGCTCTGATCGGGCCACGTATTTCGACGCGAGCAGGGTCGGGGCGATCCGCGAGTTTTTGGCGACGAATCTCCGCCGCAACGACGCGGTGGCGAGTGCAAAATAGAATGCAGTCATGCGCTTGGAGTGCAGCCTTTTTGGCGGCAAATGCGGGCTGGACGCGCATTACAAAATGTGAATTGCGCCCGGCCGTATAGGCTTTCCAATCGTCACGTCGCTGGCACGGGCGGGACTCCCGTGGCACGAAATAGTTTGGGATCTGGTTTCGATTGATGGCGGACGGCCAGCCTGTCCCGCTCACGGCCACAAGGGCGCGCCGCCGAGCCCCGCGCTTTCGTCTAACCCCAGCATTAAGTTCGCGTTTTGCACCGCCTGCCCGGCGGCGCCTTTGCCGAGGTTGTCGATCGTGCAGATCACGATCGCGGTGCCGGTCGCGACGTCCGTGAAGACGCCGATCTCGGCTGCGTCGGTCCCCTGGACGCGCGCGAGCTCGGGTGTCACGCCCTCCGGCAGCACCCGGA
>JAQGHP010000029.1 GCA_028288775.1 Phycisphaerales bacterium
GCAGACATTGCAAAATGCAAAGTGCAAATCGCGGCGCATTCGGAGGCGGGTTCACTCGTTAACATGAGAGCGCCGGGATTCGGCAACGTCTGCCGCACCATGCCGGTATTCGTAGGAAATGGGGGCGTCTTTTCTCGGTAGGAACCGCCATGCACCAATCCATCTCTCGCCGGAGCGTATTGAAGCGAACCGCGGCAACGGCCACGGCCTTTGGGCTTTCGGGGCTTAGCGCGCGGGCGTATTCGCAGGTCGTGGGGTCTAACGAGGACATTCACATCGGCGTGATCGGCTTCAACGGCCGCGGCGTTTCACACATCGACGCCTGGAAGAAAATGAAAGGCGTGCGCCTCGTCGCGTTGTGCGATGCGGATGAAAAGGTGCTCAACAAGGGGTACGACCACGCGATGAAGCCGGCGTCGCCGACGACCAAACCGTCTACGCAGCCGGCGGTCGCCGAGGTTTCGACCGCGGCAACCCAGCCCGAGAAGCCGATCTACGCGATTGAAAAATACCACGACCTCCGCAAGCTTCTCGACAACAAACACCTCGACGCCATCTCCACCGCCACGCCCAACCACTGGCATTCGCTGATCACGGTCTGGGGCTGCCAGGCGGGCAAGGACGTGTATGTGGAGAAGCCCGTCTCGCATAACGTGTGGGAGGGCCGCAAGTCCGTCGAGGCGGCGCGCAAATACAATCGCATCGTCCAAACGGGCACGCAGAACCGCTCCAACCCCGCCGTTACTGAAGCATTCAAATGGGTTCACGAGGGGAACCTGGGCAAGGTACTCATCGCCCGGGGCCTCTGCTACAAACGCCGCGGAAGCATCGGGAAAGTCGAGGCCGCCCCGCCCGTGCCGGCTTCCATCGATCTCGATCTCTGGTGCGGCCCATCCCCCAAGGAAGCCCCGCACCGCAAGCAATTCCACTACGACTGGCACTGGTTCTGGGCCACCGGCTGCGGGGACATCGGCAACCAGGGCATCCACGAAATGGACAAGTCCCGCTGGGCCTTGGGCAAGAACACGCTCGCACCGCGCGTCTTGAGCATCGGCGGCCGCTTCGGCTACGACGACGACGGCCAAACCCCCAACACACAATTCGCCGTGCATGACTACGGCGACTCCCTGCTCATCTTCGAGGTCCGCGGCCTGGCCCTGGAGCCCGGCAGCCAGAAGATGGACAACTACAAGGGCGAGACCATCGGCCAGGTCATCGAGTGCGAAAACGGCTACTTGTCGGGCACCGTCGCCTACGACAACGACGGCAAGGAAATTCGCAACTTCAACGGCAAGTCCGAAGAGCATTTCGAGGGCGACCACTTCGCGAACTTCATCCACGCCGTCCGCAGCCGCAAGGTCTCCGACCTGCACGCCGACATCCTCGAAGGCCACCTCTCCAGCGCCCTGTGCCACACGAGCAACATCTCCTATCGCCTCGGCCAGAAGTCCGACCAAGGCGAGATCAAGGACGCCATCAAATCCGACAAGGCCGCGATGGAAACCTTTGAGCGCTTCCAGGCGCACCTGGCCAAGAACGAGGTGGACATCACAATGGAAAAAGCCACCCTCGGCCCACTTCTCACGATGGACCCGAAGACCGAGCGTTTTATTGACAACGCCGAAGCCAACGCGCTGCTGAGCCGGGCGTATCGCAAGCCGTTTGTCGTGCCGGCGAGCGTATAAAAAAAGTGGCGCGGGCCGCCCGCCATGCCCTCTGGGGCCCATGCCCGCGCCATTTTCGTTGCCGTCCCCGTCGCGCCCTCGCGGTTGCCGCTCTGGCCAAAAGCCCCATGACCGATGCCAATGACCGACCCCTCCGCTTTGCGCGGCCCTCACCCTCATTTCCAACCCGCGGCAGCGGTTTTGCCACCCGTTTTGACCGATTTTGACCGATTTTGACCGATTAAAAGGCACTTTTCATAACGAATTCGATAAACTAGATTTGTCCGTCAAGAGTTCGCATAAGTGACGGGCGAGCAGAAGGTTGTCCCCCCGAAAAACCATTCACAATCATTCAAATCATTCAAAAGTGGCGATGGCGCTAATGAAAACGAGGGTGGGATGAAGGATGGCGAATGATTGTCAGCGGTTGCTTTGGGCCGGTGGTGATCCCCATTTCAGCGCCATTGTTCCCCCGCCATCCTCTTGGCGGCGCACGGCGAGAGCCAAACCGTTCTTGCGCATCGTCTGGTAATTTCGGAGCCGGGCCATGTCGGCCCGGTCGGAGCGTAGCTCCGAATCGCGCTTTCGGCACGACTGGGGCGACACGCCCGGTTCTGAAAACTTATGGAGCATTTCCGGTCGGATGGACCATATCAGCGTGCGCGACAGGTCCGGTGAGTCTTTCGAAAATGTTTGCTCGCAAGGGCGGGGCGTGGCTCGGGTTGCGGCGGATGCGCCGGTTGCGCGCCACCCAAAAAGCGTCGCGCCACGTCGCGCCGTGTCGCGCGGCGGGCGTTGGTGGCGGGGAAGGGGGGAATCGGCGGGACGCCTTCCTTGACACTCCTGTTCCCGTCGCCTCATATATCCAGATGACGAGAATGGCCAGCCCTGTCGTTTCCATCTTCGCGAGCGGCGACTACGACGCACAGGTCCGGCGCGGCATCGAGGTGCTGCGCGGGGGCGGCGTCGCGGTGCTGCCGACCGAGACCGTGTACGGGGCCGCCGCGGCTATCGCGCATCCCGACGGACGTCGGCGGCTCTCGGCGCTGCGGGGCGAAGGGGGGCGGCCGTTTACCGTTCACCTGGCTCATCCATCGGACAGCGAGCAATATTTGGCCGAGGTCGGCGACTATGCCCGCCGCATCGTGCGCAAGCTGTGGCCGGGGCCGGTGGCGCTGGTGTTTGACGTACCTGAGGCGCGTCGCAAGGACGTGGCAAAGCGATGGAATGTCGCCGAGGGCGACCTCTTCGATTCCAACGAAATTACCCTGCGCTGCCCGGACCACATCGTTGCCAGCGACATCATCGGCGGAGTAGACGGCCCGGTAGCGCTGGCCCGTTCGGGCGCTCCGTCCGCGGGATGGTCGCCGCAGGAACTGGCGGAGGATCTGGGCGACAAGGCGGACGTCATCTTCGACGCCGGGCCCACGCGGTATTCCAAGCCTTCCACCATCATCAAGGTCGGCTCGGAAAATTACGAGATTCTGCGGCAGGGGGTATACGACGAGCGGATCATCGACCGGTTGCTGCGCACGACGATTCTTTTCGTTTGCAGCGGCAACACCTGCCGCTCGCCCATGGCGGAGGGAATCGCCCGCCACGTGCTGGCACAGAAGCTGGGAGTTAGCGAAGGGGAATTGGAAAAGAAGGGGATCAACGTGATATCCGCCGGGAGCTTCGCGATGCCGGGCGCGCGGGCCACGCCGCAGGGGGTGGAGGCGCTGCGGGGGATGGGGATTGACCTGTCGCATCATCGCTCGCGGCCGCTGACGGTGGAGCTGATTCACCAGGCCGACATGATCTTCACCATGAGCCGCAACCACGCGTTGGCCGTTACCGCGCTCGTGCCCGCGGCCAGGGAGAAGGTCGCCACGCTGGATCCCAGCGGCGACATCGAAGACCCCATCGGCGGCGATACGGCGCTCTACCGCGATCTCGCCGGGCGTCTGCAGACGCTTATCGAACGGCGCTTGCAGGAGAAGACCCTGCCGTAGGTCTGCGGTATACTGGTAGCCAACACGTTTTACGGGGGCGAATCGACCGGATTAGGGACGGACTATGAAACTTGCGGTGTCGTGCGATCATCGGGGATACGAGGCCAAGCGGCGGCTGCTGCCGGTGCTCAAGCGCATGGGCCATGAGGTCGAAGACTTCGGTTGCGACGGCACGACCCCCTGTGACTACCCCGACCAGTCGACGCCCGCGTCGCGCGCGGTCGCCGAGGGGCGGGCCGAAACGGCCATCCTTCTCGACGGCAGCGGCATCGGCATGTCGATCGCGGCAAACAAGATTTTCGGCATCCGCGCCGCCCTCGCCCACGACGAAGTCACCGCACGCATCGCCCGCGAGCACAACCATTGCAACGCCCTGTGCCTGGGCACGGATCTGCTGAGTGAAGACCAGGTGCGGCAGATCGTGGAAATTTTTCTCGCCACGCCCTTTGCGGACGGAAGACACGTCCGACGGATTGAAAAGCTGCGCGAGCTCGAAAAGGAAGAGCGTCAGCGGCACCCGCTGTAGAGCGTAAACCGGTTCGATGCTTCCCTGCGGCGTAATAGTCCAACCGCTATAATTTATCAGGTAAATTCGGAGCCGGGCCGTGCCGGCCCGGTCGGAGCGAAGCTCCGTCTTTGCTCCCTCTCCCTCGTACTCGGGGGAGAGGGTTGGGGTGAGGGGCCGGGCATGAAGTTGTGTTATTCGCGAGAAGAGGATGTAGGGTGGGCGTGCTCGCCCACCATTGACACTCGAGCGGCGGACGAATGGTGGGCGAGTATGCCCACCCTACGTGATTCGGAATTCCGGCGCAGGTCGACGTTCCGCCCCTCACCCTATCCCTCTCCCCCGAGTACGAGGGAGAGGGGACCGGAGCGCGGACCTTCGGCGGCCCGGGCGGGCGACACGCCCCGGCTCTGAATACCACGGTGCGTTTTAGGTTGGGTGGACCAGTAGTAAATGGACATGCCCTCAAGCACCCGGCCGCGGCCCCCATTTCGGTTCGCGTTTTTCCCTGAAGGCTAAAATCCCCTCCGCCGCTTCCACGGATTCCCGCGCCGCCAGGTGATAGTCGAGCGCCCGGCGGAGGTCTTCCTCCAACGGACGGGCGGCAAGGTCGTCTAGCAGGCGCTTGCTGCGGGCGATCGCGCCGGGCGCGCCTTTGCATGCCTGCGTCGCAAGTTCAATCGCGGCGTCAAACAGCTCGTTCGCGGGAACAACGCGGCTAATCAATCCCATCGCCAGCGCACGCGAAGCGGGAATATTCTCCCCCAGCAGGATCAGCTCGCGCACGGCGCGGTCGGTGAGTTGCCGGCGGAGCAGGCACGTGACCAGTGCCGCGACCAGCCCCCGGCGGACTTCGGGGTAGGCGATTTTCAGATCGTCCGCGGCCACCACAAAATCGCACGCCGCGAGAAGCCCCGCGCCGCCGCCCATGGCCGCGCCATGCGCCGCGGCGATCGTGACCTGCGGCGAGTTGCCGATCGCAGCGTACATCTTTGCCAGCGCCTCCGCCGAGCGGGTCGCCCCAGCCGCCTGCCCAACTTCGGAAAAGTCGAGACCCGCACAAAACACCGGTCCGCTGCCGCGCAGAATGAGGACCCTGCGCGCCGCGTCCGTGCCCGCGGAGGAAACGGCCGCCGTGATCTGCGCGATGAGATCAACGCTCAGCGCGTTCCGTTTCTGCGGGCGGTTGAGCGTGATCACGGCGATCGCCGGGCTTTGGGAATGAACTTGGAGAATCGGCTCCGTCATGCGCTCACCTCGGCGGGGTTGTACTCCGGCACATCGATCCGCATTTCCAGAATCGCCTGCCCCAGTGCCTTGCCTTGCGCGTCGATGCGGAGCGACACGCTCCCGCCGCCGGAAAGGATGGTAGGGAGCACGAAGTTCAGCGCGCCAAGGTTACGGAGTTCATACCGCACGACCCGCCCCGGCCCCATCGGCGCGAAGAACGTTTCGACGGCCGATGCGGAAAGGGATTCGCGCAATATCTCGTACCCCGCAGGCGAGAACGCGATGACACCGATGTTCGCGCCCGCGCCCTTGTCGCCGCTGCGGGCGTAGGCGATGTCGCCGAGTCGAATGTTGGGCATGGGATCTCTCCAGTGAGTTTTGTAGGTTCGGCTCTGCCAAACGTTTCTTCCGTCAGACGCGGGATTGTTCGGCAAAGCCGAACCTACTGGTCCGACCGCTCTAATTTGTCCTGTAATTTCGGAGCCGGGCCGTGTCGGCCCGGTCGGAGCGAAGCTCCGTCTTCACTCCCTCTCCCTCGTACTCGGGGGAGAGGGTTGGGGTGAGGGGCCGGACGTGAAGTTGTGCCGATAGCAATGAATGCACACTTCGACGTTCCGCCCCTCACCCTATCCCTCTCCCCCGAGTACGAGGGAGAGGGGACCAGACCGGGCCTGCGGCCCGACCGGGGCGACACGCCCCGGCTCCGAAATTCTACCGGGC
>JAQGHP010000037.1 GCA_028288775.1 Phycisphaerales bacterium
ACCCTAACCCTCTCCCCCGAGTACGAGGGAGAGGGGACCGGATTAGCTGCCGGGCATGAGTGCGAAATTTCGTGCTGGCTCGCAAGAGGACTTACCCATGAACCTTCAGCAACAACACGCCCACTTCATCACCCGCCGCCATTTCTTCCGGCGGTGCAACGCGGGCCTGGGCGCGATGGCCCTCGCATCCCTCATGGGCAAGACGGGCTTGGGTGCGGAAGTCCCCGGCGCGCCCGCGCAGAATCCCCTCGCCCCGCGCCCGGCGATGCTTGCGCCCAAGGCCAAGCGCGTCATTTACCTGCACATGTCCGGCGCTCCGCCGCAGAATGACATGTTCGACTACAAGCCCAAGCTCAACGAGCTCAACGGCACTCCTTGCCCGAAGGAAATCTTCAAAGGCGAGCGCTTCGCGTTCATCAAGGGGACGCCCAAGCTGCTCGGGTCTCCGTACAAATTCACTCGCCGGGGGCAAAGCGGCGCGTGGGTGAGCGAGCTTCTACCGGGCATCGGCGCACTCGCCGACGACCTGGCTTTCGTCAAGTCGATGTGGACGGATCAGTTCAACCACGCCCCTGCAGAAATGCTTTTGTTCACCGGCAACCAGCGGCCGGGCTTCGCCTCGATGGGCTCGTGGATCACCTACGGCCTGGGCAGCGAAAGCCAGGACCTCCCCGGCTTCGTCGTGCTCGTCTCCGGCGGCACCGATCCCACCGGCGGCAAGAGCCTCTGGGGCAGCGGCTACCTGCCCAGCGTCTTTCAGGGCGTGCAGTGCCGCTCGAAGGGCGAGCCGATCCTCTACGCCTCCAATCCCGCCGGCATGGACCGCGACGTCCGCCGACAGAGTCTCGACGCGCTCAAGGACCTCAATGAGCTGGAGCTCAAGGAGTTCGGCGACCCCGAGACGCTTACCCGTATCAGCCAATATGAATTGGCCTACCGCATGCAGATCGCCGTGCCGGATGTGATGGACATCTCCCGGGAATCCAAGGAAACCCAGGAGGCCTACGGCGCCCAGCCCGGGGCCGGCAGCTTCGCGAACAACTGCCTGCTCGCCCGCCGACTGGTGGAGAAGGGCGTGCGGTTCGTGCAGCTATTCGACTGGGGTTGGGATTGCCATGGCACCGGACCGGTGGACGATTTGGTCAGCCATTTGCCGCAGAAGTGCAGGGAGATGGACCGCCCGGTCGCCGCGTTGCTCCATGATCTGAAGCAGCGCGGGCTGCTGGACGAGACGCTCGTCGTCTGGGGCGGGGAGTTCGGCCGCACACCCCTCAACGAAGAGCGCAACGGGAGCAAGCTCCTGGGTCGCGACCACCACCCCCACGCGTTCACAGTCTGGCTCGCCGGTGCAGGCATCAAGCCCGGCCAGACCATCGGCGAAACCGACGAGTTGGGCTACCACATCGTCCAGGACAAGACCCACGTCCACGACCTGCAGGCCACCATCCTGCGCGTCCTGGGCATGGACGCCTTCAAGTTCAGTTATCCGTATCAGGGTTTGAACCAGCGCCTCATCGGCCCGCAGGACGACTGGCGCGTCCAGCACAAGCTGCTGGCGTAATGGACTGCGGCAGCGAAAATGTCATCGGAATTGAAATTCAGCCCGAGCGATCCTGCTCTTCGACGGCCCGCCGGAGGTCCGCGAGTTCCGGCGATGTGTTGGAGGAATTCTGGGGTGCCGGGTCGTCAGGCGGCGGCGGGGCGGGCTCCGCCGATCGTTCGACCGCCTCCACCAGTTGCGACATCTCTTCCGGCGTGATGACGGCTTTTGAGATCAGCAGGCTGATGAGCGCCGTCAGGTATATGCGTAGCTCCTCGTTCTCCTTTGAAAGGTTCGATCTGGGCGGCGAAGTCGCGTTCCACGTATCGGCTTGACACGATCGACTGCCGCACGCGGCGTAGATCGGCCTCGTGGTCCTGGAGATCAAGCTGCTGCCCGTACGTTCCGAGGAAAAATTAACGGCCCCAACCCATGGGATGCTCCTTCGAATCGTCGCCTCTACTGCGGGACTTATACGCAGGGATGAAACGACGCCGCGATGATAATCGCGCAAGCAAGTTATAGACGTTGCATGTGCTGCGCTCGCGTGCAAATCCTTGCGTGCCCGGCGGAAGTGGATACGGTATCAAATTCAGGGGCGGGCGGCGGCATAGCGCCCGTTGTACACATCAAAGGGGGACAGCGTTCGCGAGGAGACACCATGAACGTTACGCGTCGATTCGTTTTGACCGGGCTCTTTCTGGTAGTCGGTATATCCGTTGCGGTGCGTGCCGAGCCCAAGGAGAAGGAGGCATCCAAGGTCGATGATCTGGCACACGAAGGCTATTGGCTGAAGGACAAGGAGGCGGCGTACAAGAAGGCCATGGCCATGCTCAACAAGCCGGCCCCGGCGCTGCAATTGGCGAACTGGCATGGCAAGCCTGTCACTCCCGCCGACAGGAAGGGCAAGATCGTGCTGGTCGACTTCTGGGCGACGTGGTGCGGCCCGTGCCTGGAGCAGATTCCGCACGCCAACGAAATGAAGAACAAGTACGCCGACAAAGGCGTGATCGTCTATGGCGCATGCTGCGCCCGCGGCGCGGAGACGATGTCAAAGACTGCCGTGGACAAGGGAATGGAATACCCCACCGGCAAACTTAGCGACAAGGCCACGACGGATTGGGGCATTAACTTCTGGCCGACGTACGCCGTCATCGATCGCGAAGGCAATCTGCGGGCAATCGGTCTTGAGCCCGGCTACGTCGAAAAGGTGCTGGACGAGCTTTTGACGGAGCAGCCACCGAAGGCGGATGACAAGGAAGAGCCGAAAAAATAGGCGGCCATCTGGCCGCGACAAAGGGTGCGATTCCGCCAAACGCGGCATTGCTCACGGCCCACCACGTTCTGACGGGGAGGCGGGGGTTGCGGCGGGCCGACCGGAATCGTATCATTTTGTATCACTTATCGGAGGTGCCCTGAATGGCTATGCCCGTAAAGGTAAAGAAGTGGGGGAACAGCATGGCGGTGCTCATCCCCAACCGGTTCGCAAAATCGCACGAGATCGAAGTGGGGACGGTCATCGACCTGGAGAGGGTTCGGATCGTCAAGCCCAAGCGCCGGCGCTATAAGCTCTCGGAATTGTTGCGCGGGTTTAAGCCGCGGCATCGGCACGGGGAATGGGACCTGGGCGCCCCCGTCGGCAAGGAAATCTGGTAGGGAGCCGCGGATGGCCCGTCTGACCTATACGCCGGATCGCGGCGATCTGGTGCATCTCAACCTGAGCCCGTCGGCAGGGCGCGAATTAACCG
>JAQGHP010000042.1 GCA_028288775.1 Phycisphaerales bacterium
GCGTCGAGCTCGCGACCTTCACCGACACCCACAACGCCACGTCCCAAGTGACGCAGGCCACCGACTACACGGCGTCGGTCTCCTGGGGCGACGGGGTGTTCTCCCCGACCAACGTGACGGTCACCGCCGATACCGACCCGGCGGACCCCAACGGCTTTGTCGTCACGGCCAGCTCGACCGGGCCGATCACCAACCCCGACGAACTGATCGCCACGCAGATCCAGTACGCCTCCACGAGCAGCTATCATGGCCGCCCAGCCTCCCTGGGCGAGCCGGTGGTGAGCATCACCCCCGCGGTCGCGGGGCTGTACGCGGTGCCGGTCTCGGTCAGCCAGATGAACTTGTACTGGACGCTCAACGCCAGCAACGCCACCTCGATCGAAGTGGCCCGCTCCGACGACGGCGGGGCCTACGCCACGCTCGCCGCGACCGCGGGCGGCAGCGCCACGATGTTCACGGACACCACCGTGAGCGAGGGGCACACCTACAGCTATGAGATCCGGGCGGTGCAGCCGATCGGCGATTCGGCCTACAGCGACCCTGCCGTCGCGACGACCTACGCCGTGCAGGGGCTGGTTGCCACCGCCGCCTCGACGACGGAGATCGACCTTGCCTGGCTCAATCTCTCCAGCGACCCCGCTGCCACCGTGGACGTGCAGCGTGCCCCCTTTGGAACTTCAGACTTCACCACGATCGCCGCGGGCCTTTCCGCGGGAACGAGCAGTTACTCGGACCTGACCGGCCTGAGCGAGGGGACGCACTGGGCGTACCAGGTGCTGCTGCACGAGCCGGGGATGGGCAACCTCGCCACGCTCTCGGACCCCGCCGACACTTGGACGCTGCCCGCCGCTGCCACTAGCCTGACGGTCACTTCCACCGCCAGCGGCGGGGTGGACTTATCGTGGGCGAATGGGTCGGCGAGTTCGCCAAGCTTTTATGTAGCCCGCTCGGACGACGGCGGGCCGTTCAACGTGATTGACGCCGTCGATCCGGGCAACACGACGTATTCTGACAAAAGTGTTTCTGACGGCATCGCGTACAATTATGAAGTAGCCGCCGTAAATGACGGCGGCGGAACTTTCAACGGGCTAAACGCCGTTGCGACCGTGACGCCGCTGCTCGCCCCGTCGGGCCTCGCCGCGACCGCTGTCGGAGCCACGGAGGTTGATCTGTCTTGGCAGAACAACTCCGCGAGTGCCAGCGGTTTGACGATCGAGCGGTCAACGAACGACACCGGTCATTTCAGTATCTTGGCGCAGCTTACGGATCCGTCCGTCAGCAGCTACAACGACATCAGCACCGTGGCGGGCACGCATTATTTCTATTTTGTCGAAGCGACTAAAGCGGCCGCAAGCCTCATGTCCGCCCCCTCCAACCAGCCCGACGCCACCACGATCCCGCCAACACCTACAGGACCCGTCGTCACGACGGCTTCGCCGACAGAACTCGACCTGCGGTGGAACGCCGCGACCGGTAGCACCGGGTACCAGATCGAGCGGGAGGCTCCGGGTGGGGTATGGGAATCTCTCAGTATCCCTGACCCGACTGCGACCAGCTACGACGACTCGGGGCTTTGGGAGGGTGTGCAATACGGCTACCGCGTCAGTGCGTATAACGCCACCGGAACCTCGGCCCCAACCGACTCCGTGTCCGCCACGACGCCCCAGACGGTCCCCACCGCCCCTTCCAATCTTCAGGCGGTGACCCTCTCCTCCAGCGCAGTGCAACTGGTCTGGACCAACAACGCCAACAACGAAACCGGCTTCGCCATCGACACTTCCCCGGACGCAAGCACCTGGACACAGGTCGGCTCGACGGACCCCGGCACCACCACTTTCACCTACGGCGGCCAGAGCCCGGGCGCCACGCTCTCCTACCGCGTCCGGGCCGTGAACTCCGTCGGGGACGCCGCCAGCTACTCGGCCTCCGCGACCACCAGCCCCGCACCCGAGCCGGCATTGCTGCCCCCCGCCCCGCCGGGCGACCTGCCGGTCTTCGCCTGGACCCACGGCGGGAACGTCACCGTCAGCTGGGACGCCCCGCTCGTCTCCTACGACTCGCAACACCTGCCCGCCGGCTTCAACGTCTACGCCTACCGCATGACCGGCGGCGTCGGCACGCTCGTGGCCCAGACGTCCGTCACCGGCGCGGCCACCGGGTCGGCAACGATCACCGGCCTCACCGCCGACTACGGCGTCTACAATTTTGCCGTTACCGCCTACAACGCCGCCGGGGAAAGCGACCCCACTTACATCGGGTTGCAGGGCCTGTTCGCCGACACCATCAGCGCCCCGGCCACTCTCTCGGCCTCCGTCAGCGGCACGACCGTCAACTACACCTGGACGGACCCCGAGCCCCCGACCGACGGCAATACGGTCGCCCCCTTCCTGGAGTATTCCGTCGACGGGACCAACTGGTTGGGCGTGACCTCCTCGGCCGGGTTGGCGGCGGGCACGCTGACGATGCCCGCGGGGTGCGACTGCTACCTGCGGCTCTACCGCTACCACACCGACGGCACCGTCAGCGACTACTCCAACGTGGTACATGTCGCGGCGGCCACCCCGCTGGCGTCCCCGAGTTCCTTGACGGCCACGCCCGCCGAAGGCGGTGTCCAGTTGGACTGGACCGCCGGGGATCCCGCCGACTACCGGCAAATGCTCGAGCGCAGCGACGACGGGGGCGCGAGCTTCCACCTGATCGCCCAGCCCTCGGGCACGAGCTACCTCGACAGCACGACGGACCCGGGCACGACCTACGAGTACCGCCTGCGGGACGCGCTGTTCCCGGAATTCTCGTTCGACTACAGCATCCCGCTGCCGGGGTACTCGCCCTACAGCGACGCCGTGACGGCGACCGCGCCGGCGGCACCGGTGGCCGTGTCGGGTATACTTAGCGCCGTCGAACTCGGACCGGACCGCCTCCCGCAGGACGGCTATTTCGCCTTCACCCGCACCATGGGCCTGGACCGGGCGGAAACGGTTTCCTTCACCATCGATAACAGCGCCTCCGACGCCGCCACCCCGGGTGAGGAGTATCAAACGCTGAGCGGCACGACTGTGAACTTTGCTCCGGGGCAAAGCGCCGCGATTGTGGCGATAATTCCCCGCTGGATCAACCGGGTCGAGGGCGCAAAAAGTGTGACGATTGAACTCGATAACGAGAGTAACGGCAATCCGATACTTTCCACCGGTCAAATCGAGATCGCTAATACGGACACCGCCATCGCCATTCGGTTTAATGGTCCGACTGACCCAAATGGGAATCACATAATCGACCTCAACAATAATGATAGCGATAACAACGGTGTTTCGGATTTGAATCAAACGTATTTGGCTCAGGCCGACTCTGACCTTGTTGCAGTAAACATCGTGTACCCCGTGTTAGTACCATCTGGAACCGTGTTTACACTGTCTACAAATGCAAGTAGGCTTCGCTTCTGGGACTCACCCAATAAGGATAATGCGATCCTCGGCGACAATGGCACTGCACAGTGGGTGGTCGGACCAGGCGCGCCAACGACAGTGTATGCAGAAGCGATTGACGGTAGCGATTCACTCG
This sequence comes from Phycisphaerales bacterium, assembly GCA_028288775.1. Taxonomy (GTDB): domain Bacteria; phylum Planctomycetota; class Phycisphaerae; order Tepidisphaerales; family Tepidisphaeraceae; genus RYN-428. The sequence goes on from JAQGHP010000042.1 coordinate 3,559, forward strand.
GAGATACGAACACCATGCTTGCCGTCGGGCCAGTAACCCCGCCATCACCGGCGGATTCGGGTGGACCTGCAACGCGAAGCGTCCAAGCCCAGACGACGGAGCGATATTTGCGAATAACTGAATCGGCGCCCATCGCGCGGGACGCGACCGCTGGCGGACCTAATAATATCATGGTTGGGCAACGTATCGCGGTGATTGCTTCCGCCGGACCTGCGGCCTTGTTCAATGGTTCTGTCCCGACCTGGACTGTCCCAGCAAACACGGTAAAAGGCTATACGACGTCTCTCCACACCGGAAGAATCATCCAGTTCGCGGACGCGGACCTACATCAGACCTCCATGGGTGTTTATTGGATAGATGGGTCTTTTGATGGTACGCGGAGCGCCTTGACGATCATCTGGGGCGGTCTTACGCGTCGCGGGGATTTCATCGTTCATAAGCCGAGGTCGGCAATTACTACGGCGTGGACTGCTGACGTACCAAGGGTACAAATCGGGAAGAATGGCGTGGGTGATCAGAATGTTGAAACAGTCCATTTTGGGAGCAATAATTCGCCCGGGATTACGATCGGCGGCACGGTGACTACGGGCACTGGGGGCGGGGGAGAAATTGGATTCATTCAACTAAGCAAGCTGGATTCGCATTTCGTTCAAGTTTCATTTTCTCCTCCCTTTCATCTTGTGTTCAATAAATTGTCTACAGATGGGAGTTTTGCCGATGACGGTGATCCAGACGGCTCCGGATTATACAATCCCTCTAAGCGGGTCGGAGACTCAGCTACGGAGAATGTATCGATGGAGGATAGCCCAAAATCAGGGCTAAGCTCACCCCGTGTTGAAGTGAATTTGTTCAGCCAATTTTACACGACCTTGATGTATCGGCCATCCGGAGTTGATAGCATTTGGGTGCCGCTTAAGATCGTGTATTGGAGCTGGAACGCTCGAGTTCAAAACTGGCCTTCAGGTTGGAAGGTCATTCTAACGGGAGCCGGCGGGTCGACCATGGGCACCGATTGGAATGAACCGCCGCAATGGGAGGATGATATCCCGCGCATTCTCAAGGTCGGTTCGTTACCTGAATAAGAAAATGGAGCATGTATGAAATTCTACGCTACGGTTGTGCCTTGTGCGGTCCTGTTGGTCATGCTTTCGCTGGGTTGCTCGAACGGCGTTCAGGTTAGCTCCACATCGAAATGCGTAGACGAAGCTGTGCCGGTCGCACCGGTCGCGGCGGCCGTCATCACTGCGGGCAGAGGCAGGTTCCTGAATGAGGAAACGACGCTGCTGCGTGTCGTTCTCACGAACTTCGGAGCTTCCGACATTTGTCTTGCGACAGCGAACCCTTTGCTCTCCTATCAAATTGATGTTCGAGACACGGGAGGCCATGAAGTGCAGCTCACAGCATACGGGAAACAGGCATTCCTTGATCGAGCGGAATCGCCCCGAAATTTCTTGCAAAGGCTTTCGCCCGGCCAGAGCATCGCCGACGCAATCCCCGTCGGCCGCATATTCGATCTTTCGCTGCCCGGGGAGTACACGATACATGTGGCGCGCACCGTAAGACCATGCGGCGGCCATGAGATACGGATTCTGTCGAATGTCGTGACGGTCCAAATCGGCAAATTTTGAGGGGCCGGAAATTCGATCGACCGGGAAAAGGGGCCATAAGCCATTCTAGCAATATTATTGTAAATTCGGCCGCTGATCCCTGACCTGATTTCCGGCCCGGTGCGGTCGAGGGGCTGTACGCCGTGCCGGTCTCGGTCAGCCAGATGAACTTGTACTGGA
>JAQGHP010000055.1 GCA_028288775.1 Phycisphaerales bacterium
TAGTGTATTTGCATCGCGGCAGTCATGATCGGATATTTCGGTTTCCTCCGCGGCGGTGAAAACGCGTACGTGAGCCCGCCCCAAGTCGGGGTGCATGAGTTCTGCATGGCCGCTGAAGTCTTCATCATTCTCAACTGGAGCCTCATCGGCATCGCGGCCAGTTACTCGGTGGCCTGGTTCGGCATGCGGGTCAACACATTTGCCAATAGCCGCACCGCCATGGCCGCCCTCAGCGGCCGGGCCCGGCCGGTGTACGCCATCCCGCTCAAGGCCGGCATGTCGATTGGCATGGTGCTCATCAGCGTCGAACTCTTCCTGATGCTGGTCATTCTACTGTTCGTCCCGCGCAACCTCGCGGGGCCATGCTTCATCGGGTTCGCCATCGGTGAATCGCTTGGGGCGGCGGCCCTCCGCGTGGCCGGCGGCATCTTCACCAAGATCGCCGACATCGGCGCGGACCTCATGAAAATCGTCTTCAAGATCAAGGAAGACGACGCCCGCAACCCGGGCGTAATCGCCGACTGCGTGGGCGACAACGCCGGCGACAGCGTCGGCCCCACGGCAGACGGCTTCGAGACGTATGGCGTCACCGGCGTCGCGCTGATTACCTTCATCCTCCTCGCTGTCGGCAACCAATTCCCCGCCGCCGATCGGGACGCGGTACAGGTCCAATTGCTCGTCTGGATTTTCATGATGCGCCTCATCATGGTGATCACCAGCGGCCTCTCCTATTTCATTAGCGAGGGCATCTCCGCCGTCCGCTACCGCGACGCGAAGACTATGAACTTCGAGGCCCCGCTCACGCTGCTCGTGTGGGTCGCCTCGGTCACATCGATCCTTGGCACCTACATCGTCTCCTACTTCCTGATTGGCAATATCCAGATCGGCCAAGTCGCCCACCCCGACCTGTGGTGGAAGCTGGCGACGATCATCACCTGCGGCACCCTGGCCGGCGCGATCATTCCCGAGGTGACCAAGATCTTCACCTCCACCCACAGCCGCCACGTGCGGGAAGTGGTGACCACGAGCCGCGAGGGCGGCGCTTCGCTCAACGTGCTCAGTGGCCTTACCGCGGGCAACTTCTCGGCCTTCTGGGTCGCGGGCGTCACCATCGGCGGGCTCATGGCGATCGCCTACGGCATCTCCACCCTCGGCAGCGGCGACGGGAATTTGTCGTCGATCATGATCGCGCAATCGACCGCGATCTTTTCCTTTGGCCTCGTCGCCTTCGGCTTCCTGGGCATGGGCCCAGTAACGATCGCCGTGGACAGCTACGGCCCGGTCACCGACAACGCCCAGAGCGTGTACGAGCTTTCGCTGATCGAGGAACAGCCGAACGTGAAGGAGGAGATCGCCCGCGAGTACGGCACGGCCCCCGACTTCGAGCACGCCAAAATGCTGCTGGAGGAAAACGACGGCGCGGGCAACACCTTCAAGGCCACCGCCAAGCCCGTGCTGATCGGCACCGCCGTCGTCGGCGCAACCACGCTGATCTTCTCCATCATCATGCTACTCACCAAGGGGCTCGCCGACACCGAGGCGATCGCCAAGCTATCCATCCTCCACGCCCCGTTCCTGATCGGGGTGATCGGGGGCATCGCCGTGATCTATTGGTTCAGCGGCGCGAGCATGCAGGCGGTCATCACCGGCGCGTACCGCGCGGTCGAGTTCATCAAGCGGAACATCAAGCTGGAAGGGGGCGAGAAGGCGAGCATCGAAGACAGCAAGAAGGTCGTGGCCATCTGCACCCGCTACGCCCAGGCCGGGATGTTCAATATCTTCCTGACGATCTTCTTCATCACCCTCGCCGCGGCGTTCGCGGATGAGTTCTTCTTCATCGGCTACCTCATCGGCATTGCGCTCAGCGGCCTGTTCCAGGCCGTCTTCATGGCCAACGCCGGCGGCGCGTGGGACAACGCCAAGAAGATCGTCGAGACCGAGCTCAAGGCGAAGGGTACCCCGCTGCACGACGCCACCGTCGTGGGAGACACCGTGGGCGACCCGTTCAAGGACACCAGCTCGGTCGCCATGAACCCCATCATCAAGTTCGCCACGCTCTTCGGCCTGCTCGCCGTCGAGCTGGCCCATACCATGCAAAACCACGCCACCCGCGGCGTACTCGCCGGGGCGTTCTTCTTCGTCGCGCTAGTCTTCGTCTACCGCAGCTTCTACGGCATGCGGATCGTCGAAACCCGCAAAGAGGAAAGCGAGCCCGTCGAAAAACGCGAGGCGGCTGTTGTGGGGAAGTAAGGGGGGAGGAAGTTGTCAGTTGCCAATTGCCAGTAAAGGAAGAGGACGTGATAAATTCACCTCTGCTTCCTTCACTGGCAACTGACAACTAGTAACTAGCGACGATTCCCCACATTATCGCCCCCGCCCGCTCGGCCTAATCCCTGACTCCGCTTGCGACGATGAGGGGTAGCAAGGGAATCCCTGATCCAAATTGGGACGTAGGCAGACTATAATTCAGCCGTATGACCGCCTTTGTGGAATCGTGTGTCGGGACGATTGCGGACTCCGCCGTAGCGGCGGAGCGCCGGGCCAAGGGGCGTCCGCGCGCCGCCAAGCTCCTGCATCTGCTCCGCGGCAAAAAGAACATCCTCATCACCACCCATAAGCACCCCGATCCCGACGCCCTCGCCAGTTGCATCGGCCTTTCCCGATTGCTCGAAACGACGCTCCCGAGCGCGAAGATAACGCTGTCGATCAAAGGCCAGATTGGCGGCGGCATCAATGAGGCGTTCGTCCGCTTCAGTAACCTCAAATATTTACCCTGGGACGATGCGCTGCTGCCTGACTATGACGCGATTTTGCTGCTGGATACGCAGCCGGCGTTCGCGTTTTCCCCGCTGCCCGAGGGCGTGCTGCCGCTGGCGGTGATCGACCACCATCGCAGCGGCCGGCGCAAGCCCAAGTGCGACTTCTGCGACATCCGCACGGACGTGGGCGCGACCAGCTCAATCATCTTCAGCTACTTCATGGAACTCGAGGTGCCGATCCGCGCCGACCTGGGTGCGACGCTTTTGTACGGCATCGAAAGCGACCTGGCCGGCGCGGCCGGCACGCCCGGCGAGCTGGATAACATCGCCCTCTCGAGCCTCACGCTCATCGCCGACCCGCGCAAGCTGTACCAGATGCGCTACGTCGATCTCCCGCAAAGTTACTACACCGCCTACGCCAGCGGCCTGGCCAACGCCTACTGGTACGACACCGCCCTGATGAGCCACATCGACGCGATCGATTCAATGGAAAAACCCGCGGTGGTCGCGGACTTCCTCCTGCGCTTCGACAAGGTGCAGTGGGTGCTGGTTACCGCCGTCCACGAAGGCAAGCTGATCCTCAGCCTCCGCACGAGCAGCACGAAGCTGTCGGCCGCCGACATGATGCGCCGCCTGACCCGCAACCTGGGCCAGGGCGGCGGCCACCGCACGAAGGCCGGCGGCTTCGTAAAACTGGAAACCGGCAGCCCCACCGAAGTCGAACGCCTCCGCACCGTCCTCCGCCGACGCTACCTCCGCGCCCTCGCCATCAAAGCCGCCCGCGGCCAAAAGCTCGTCCCGGAGATAAAGAAGATGGAGCCCGTAAAGACGGGCAACGGCC
>JAQGHP010000106.1 GCA_028288775.1 Phycisphaerales bacterium
AATCATCCTGCATACGCGGACGATCCAGACCCGCCGGTGGCTGGGGTTGCGCCGTAGCGAGATGGTCGAGATCACCGCCGGCAAGGGTCTCAACATCGGTGCCCGCAGCCCGCGCCGCCAGCCGCCCGCCGAGGTCAGGCCCGCTGCCCCGGCCACCTACAACCGGGGCACCATCGCCCCGCGCAACGCGATCGAAGGAAGCCGCCAGCTCATGGAAACGCCCGCCGCCAGCAGTGCGGCCATCCTGTGCCTCACGCAGGAAATGAGCTCGCTGAAGGGGATGGTAAAAGACCTGGTGACGCAGACGCGCCAGCGCCAGACGCCCCAGGTGCCCGAAGACCTCTTCGATTATTACACGCAGCTCATTTCCAATGAAGTCGCCGAAGAGCTGGCGACGGACTTGATCAAGGCGCTGCAGAAGCAGATCCGCCCGGAGCACCTGTCGCAGCCCGAATTCGTAAAGGAAAAACTCGCCGAGCAACTGGAGAAGCTGCTGCCGACGGCGGGCCCGATCGTCCGCACCAAGACGACCGGTGCGCACGTCGTCGCGCTGATAGGCCCCACGGGCGTCGGCAAGACGACCACCATCGCCAAGCTTGCCGCCAACCTCAAACTGCGGGAGAAGCACCGGGTGGGGCTCATTACGCTGGACACCTACCGCATCGCCGCGGTCGATCAGCTCAAGCGCTACGCCGACATCATCGGCTCCCCGCTTCGGGTGGTCACCGGCTCCGACGACCTGCGGGATGCGATCAAGTCGATGTCCGACTGCGATTTCATCCTCATCGATACCGCCGGCCGCAGCCCAAACGACGCGCTGAAGCTTAGCGAGCTCAAGTCGCTGCTGGCGGTGGCGGAGCCGGATGAGGTGCATCTGGTGCTGTCCACGACCGCCAGCCAGGAATGCCTGCAACTGGCCGTCGCCCGGTTCGGCGATGTGCGGGTGGACAAGATCATCTTTACCAAGCTCGACGAAGCCGCGCACGTCGGGGTGATGCTGAACGTGATCCGCAAGGTGAACAAGAGCCTGTCCTACATCACGACAGGCCAGGACGTGCCCGACGACATCGAAGTCGGCAAGGGAAGGCGTTTGGCGCAACTGATACTCGGGGGAAATTTGTAAAGGGAAGTTGCTGGTTGCTGGTTACTGGTTGCTGGTGAAAACCGGCGTAACCAGCAACTAGCAACGAGCAACTAGCAACCATGACAATGCTAATTGATCAGGCCACCCATCTCCGATCGCTGGTGCAGGAGCGGCGGCGCGCCAGCGTCATCGCGGTCACCAGCGGGACGGGGGGCGTCGGCAAGAGCAATATCGCCGTCAATCTGGCCATTAAATTCTCGGCGGCGGGCAAGGAGGTCGTGCTGCTCGACGCCGATCTGGGGCTGGCCAACGCGGATGTGCTGTGCAATATCGATCTGCCACATAATCTCTCGCACGTCATCGCGCGGAAGAAGGAGCTGCGGGAGGTGATCGTCAAGACGCCCGGCGGTTTCGGCCTGATCGGCGGGGCCTCGGGCCTGGCGCGCATGGCCGACCTCTCCGACTCCGACCGCCAGCGGCTGATTAACGCCCTGGCCGAGCTGGAGTCGCGTGCCGACGTGTTGATCATCGACACGGGCGCGGGCATCAGCCCCAACGTGCTGGCCTTCACGCGGGCCGCGGACCACGTGCTGGTGGTCACCACCCCCGAGCCCACGGCCATCACGGATGCGTACGCGGTGATCAAGGTGCTGAGCCGCGACGGCGCGGAACGGCGAATCAGCCTTCTCGTGAACCAGGTGACTTCCGCGGGTGAAGGCCGGGTGGTCCACGACCGCATCGCCAAAGTCGCCCGGCAATTTCTAAGCGTTACGGTTTTTGACGCCGGTTACGTGCTCCGCGACGAGCAGGTCCCCCTGGCCGTGCGCCGGCGGCAGCCCTTCGTCCTGGGCAGCCCGCGCTGCCCCGCGAGCACGTGCATCAGCCAACTGGCCATCCGTCTCGAGCAAGGCGTAGCCGGCGCCGCCTCGGGCGGGTTTTTCAACCGGATGGGGAAGTGGTTTAGAAGATAGGACTGAGGCGAAACAGGACTGAGGACTGAGGACTGAGGACTGAGTAAATGCAAGATCGCCCGGATTACATTTACTCAGTCCTCAGTCCTCAGTCCTCAGTCCTGAATCCTCAGCACTCGGTAATGCCCAAACGAGTTGCCGCGGTCATGGCGTTGGTTGCGTTCGCGATGTGCCTTTTGATGGGCATGGGCGCGGACAACCCGCTTTCCACGACGCTTCTGCGGGCGCTGGAGGCGATGGGCGTGGCGTTCGTGGTGGGGTGGGTGATCGGAACGATGGCGCAAAGTATGTTGAACGAGAGTTTATCGGACCGGGAGAAAAAATCCGAAATTCAGGAAAGTAAACCGGCCCCCAGAGACCGATAACGGGAAGTGGCATCGCCTGTCCCGACGCCACCGCCGTTTCCGGGGCGCGGACGGGCAAAGTCGGACGCCAATTGCGGATGTCCGGCACATTCAATGAGCGGGAGTAATCATGGCAAAAGTAGAAAAAAAAGAGATCAAGGACGTCTGGATCGAATACAAGAAATCCAAGACGGAAGCGCTGCGAAACGTCCTCATGGAAAATTATCTTCACCTGGTCCGCTATAACGCCGAGCGGATCCACGTGAAGCTCCCCGACGAGGTGGAGCTGGACGACCTGATGTCCGCCGGTATCTTCGGCCTCATGGACGCGATCGCCGCCTTCGACCTCGAACGCGGCGTCAAGTTCGAAACCTACTGCGCCCCCCGCATCCGCGGCGCGATCCTCGAC
>JAQGHP010000173.1 GCA_028288775.1 Phycisphaerales bacterium
GGGTGTTGATGACGTTGGCCTTCGTGACCCACGCCCGCCGGGCGACGTCCAGGCCGAAGGTGATGCCGGCGAATTCGTCCACGCCGTGGGCGTCGGTGTCGATGGCGAGCATCGCGCCGGCGTCGATCGCCATTTTCGCGTGGGTTTCGTTCAGGTCGAGCCGCGGGTAGCCGGCGTTGATCTCCAGGGCCGTGCCGCTGTCGGCGGCGGCCTTGACGATTCTGCCCATGTCCAGCGGCAGGCCCGCCCGCCGATTGATCAGCCGGCCCGTCGGGTGGCCGATGATCGTCACGTACTTATTGTCGATCGCGCGAAGCAGGCGCTCGGTCGCCTTCTGCTCGTCCTGCTTGAGCGCGACGTGTGGGCTTGCCACAACAATGTCCAATTCCGCCAGCACGTCGTCCTCAAAATCCAGATGCCCGTCCGCAAGGATGTCCACCTCGCACCCCGCCAGCAGCGTGATCCCCTTAAGCTTCGCCCCGACCTTATGAATCGCCTCGACGTGCTTGAGCAACCGCTCGGCGGAGAGCCCATTGGCGATGGCCTGACTTTTGGAATGATCGGTAATCGCCAGAAATTGATACCCGCGCTCCATCGCGGCGTGTGCCATTTCCTCGATCGTGTTCGCGCCATCCGAAGCGGTCGTATGCGAGTGCAGGTCACCATGCATGTCGGCGATGGTGATGAGCTTGGGCAGCCTGTGCGCCAGCGCCGCCTCGATCTCCCCGCGGTTTTCGCGCAGCTCGGGCTCGATGTACGGCAGGCCCAGTGCCGCGTAGACATCGGTTTCGGTCTTGCTCGCGACGGGCTTGATCGACGGTGCTTCCGCGGTCTTCTTCGCGGCCTTGTCGTACTCGGCGACTTTGTACAAACCCCACTCATTGAGCGTGAGACCCATGTCCTGCGCGCGGCCGCGGAGCTTGACGTTGTGGTCCTTGGAGCCGGTGAAGTAAAGGAGGGCAGCGCCGAAATTCTCGGGCGGAATGATGCGCAGATCCACCTGCAACCCCCCCGCCGTCAGCACGCTGGCCTTCGTGTGCCCCTGACCGAGGATCTTCGTCACCTCGGGAAAGCTGACGAAGGCCTGCGCGATTTCATCCGCGGCGGACATCTCCTTGAGCGTGCAGACGAGATCCACGTCGCCGATCGTCTCGCGCCGTCGCCGCAGGCTCCCGGCGACTTCGGCCTGCTTCACCGCCTTCATCGCCCGCAGCCTCTCGACGAGCCCTTCCGCGATCGGCAGCGCCTCGCCGATCCCCAGCCGCTGCGAAGCCTGCGAGCGGATGGCGATTCCCTCCTTGATCCCCGCGATCTTCTTCTCGCCCAGCCCCTTGACGCCCTCGAGCGCGCCGCTGTCGATCGCCTTGACGAGATCTTCAAGGTTGGTGACCCCGCGCTGTTTCCAGAGCAGCGCGATGGTCTTGGGTCCGAGGCCAGGAATGTCGAGCAAGGGGATGAGCCCGGCGGGCACGCTCGCCGCGACTTCGTCGAAGTCGGTGCTGCGGCCAGTCTTCAGGTACTCGTTGATGATCCGCAAGCTCGATTCGCCAAGCCCCTCGACGTCCTTCAGCTTTCCCTCCTCGGCAGCCTTTTTCACGTCGAAGGCCAGGTCCTTCAAAATCCGGCTAACCTTCGAAAACGCAATCGCTTTAAACGGGTTCTCGCCCTTGATCTCCATCACCGCGGCAAAGTTGCGAAACAGGTCGGAAAGCTGGTGGTTGATCGACATGGAGGTATTTTAGATTTGGGATCGCCGATTTGCGATTACTGTTCAACATCTTCTTGGGTTCGCCTGCCGCAGACATTACAATATTGCCATGGGGAAAGCCGACAAGTCGATGAGGCGGCGCACCGAACACTTCCATTGCGAGGTGAGTCGGGCCGTTACTGCGCGGCGGACGAATCTTTGCCCCTCGTGCCGGCATTCGAACACCCGTCCTGGATTCACCCTCGTCGAACTGCTCGTGGTGATCGGCCTCATCGCGCTGCTGATCTCGCTGCTCCTGCCCGCGCTGGGCCGGGCGCGCTCGCAGGCGAAGATGGTCGTCTGCCGCAGCAACCTGCGGCAGCTCACCATGGGCATGCTGATGTATGCCAACGAAAACCACCAGTTCGTGCCCATCTGGAACTGGGAATTCCCCGACCCGAATTACGGCGCGGGCTCCGGCAGCAACAGCAGCGGCGTGATGAACGACAACAATTTCGCCGAGCACGGATTGATCTGGCCTTACATTCACGATCGCAAAGTCTACGTGTGTCCGGAGTATCCCCTCATCTCCCAGAACGCGGCACACACGCTCTACGGCTTCCCGCCGCAATGGACGTATCAGGTAAACGGCCAGCCCGGGTACTGCATGGGCTCGCTCCCCGGCATGGTCACGAAGATCAATCGCATCCGCCCGAACGTCAATAGCGTCTTCATGCTGCTCGAGCAGGACGTCAACGACTTCGCCGCGTGGGACAACGGCGTCACCCTCTGCGGCCCGACCTACACCGACGGCTCCGACTCCCTGGGCCAGTTCCACGACCACGGCGGCAATCTCTCCTTCTACGACGGCCACGTCGAATGGATGGACCGCAAGTCCTACCTCCAGCAGGTCCTCACCGTGCAGGGGACTCTGAACCTGTGGGGCGGGTATATCGGTTACCAGTATTGATGCGGATCGGTTAGACCGCCATTTCCACCGCACCTCATGTCAGTTCTTCGTGGACAACCTGACCAGTGCTAGTCCCCTCTTTTGCCAAGTTCGCGAACGAGCCCTACAGTGCCCGCATGCCAGCGGACTCATTCGTACACCTGCACGTTCATACGCATTATTCGTTGCTCGACGGTGCCTGCCGGATTTCCGACCTCGTGAAACGGACCAAGGCGCTGGGGATGAACAGCCTCGCCATCACCGACCACGGGTGCATGTTCGGCGTCATCGAATTTTTCAACGAATGCAAGAAGGAGGGGATCAAGCCGATCCTTGGCATGGAGGCCTACATGGCCCCCGGCGACCGGCGCGACCGCTCCACCAGCCACTCCGACTCCTCCTACCACCTGCTGCTGCTGGCGGAAAATCTCGAGGGGTACAAAAACCTCGTCAAACTCTCGTCGCTCGCGTACCGCGAGGGATTTTACTACAAGCCGCGGATCGACAAGGAAACGCTTCGGCAATACAAAAACGGCCTGATCGCCACCAGCGCCTGCCTCGGCGGCGAAATCCCCTCCGCCTTCCTCAAGCGCGACGCGAAGTCGGCCAAGAACGTCGCCGAGACATATCTGGAAATATTCGGCCCCGACCGCTTTTTCATCGAGGTCCAGAAGCACGTCGCCGAGCAGGACCAGGTGAACCCGGAGCTCGCCGCCCTGGCGCAGCGCATGGGCTGCGGGTTGGTCGCCACCAACGACGTGCATTTCCTCAACAAGGAAGACCACTTCGCCCACGACGTGCTCTGCTGCATCAGCATGGGCCGGTTAGTGAGCGACGAAGGAAGACTTAAATATCCCACGGAGCTCTACCTCAAGAGCCCCGAAGAAATGCGGCAGGTTCTCGGCCACTACGACGGCGCAATCGACAACACCGCCCGCATCGCCGCCATGTGCAACCTGGAGCTGGACTTCTCCA
>JAQGHP010000193.1 GCA_028288775.1 Phycisphaerales bacterium
GCCGCCGGTGAGGATTCCGGTAATGTTGACGGTGCCCCCCGAGCGGTTAAACGTTCCCAAGGCCGGCTGGGTGAAGACGCCGCCGAGGTCGAGTTCACCCTGGGTAAGGCCGATCGTGCCGGAACTACTCCAGGCGCCGCCGAGGGTGAGGGTCGCGAAATTGGCTACTTGAATGGTTCCTTGGTTGACGAACGTGTTGGTGCCGTTGCCTACTTGGATTGAACCGCCGATGTTGTCCGACTCGATGAGCCCCTGGTTGATAACAGTCGCGCTTGCGTAGAAGTTGCCGATGATCCCTTTGATGCCGCGGACGGTGGCCGTGGGCCCAAGCGTCAACGTCCCGTCGGTGCCGGCAAGATTGGAACTGTCGTACAGCGCGTTGTTGGAACTGGCCCCGAAGACCACGACCGCGTTGCCGCCCAGGCTCCCAGCGGCGTGGTTGGCGCCATCCCCGAAGTACATTTGGCCGTAGGTGCTTCCGTCGGCCTGGCCCAGGTAAGCCGTGCCGTTGAGCATAAGCCCGTCAAGAACTGTGACGTTCGCGCCATTCACGCTGGCAAGGTTCAAGTCCGCGTTGACGGTCATGCCGTCGAGGACGCCCCCAGAATTGGTGAACAGCAGGCCCGATCCGCCGGTCTCGCTGAGCGTGCCGCCGGCCAAAGTACCACCCTGCAGGTTCCACGAGCCGGTCTGGGCGTTCAAGGAGAGATCGCCGTTCATCGTGCCCGTGACGTTCACCGGACCACCCACCGACCGCACGTCCCCCAGCATGCTCGCCGTAAATATCCCGCCCAGGTTTAGCGCGCCAGCGGTGGCCTCCACGAGGCCCGAGTTGGCGAACGAGCCGCTGGAGTTGCCGACAGTGATCGTTCCCCCGGCGGTGTCGGCGTTGATGGTGCCCTGATTGAGAATGGAGGCGGAGGAATAGATGTTGTAAATGCCGCCCGAACTGCCGTGGATTGTGACAGTGGATCCGAGCGTCAGCGTCCCGTCGACGCCAGCGACGTTGGAGTAGTTATAAATTGCGTTGTTGCCGCTGCCCCCGAAGAGCAGCGTGGCGTTGCCGGTAAGGCTTCCGGCGGCGTCATTGTTGTAGGGGTCGCCAAAATAGAGGTAGGCGTAGGTGCTGCCGTCGGCTTGGCCCAGATAGGCGGTGCCATTGAGCACAAGGCCCCCGAGGATGGTTGCGTACGCGGCGTTCTGCTGGCTGGCGTCCAATGTCCCGTTGACCGTCACCGCGTCGAGGATGCCCCCGCTGTTCGTAAGCAACAGAGTCGCACCGGCACTGATGGTCACCGTCGCGTCGCGAAGCGTTCCGCCGCCGACGGTAAGGTTGGCGGACAGGCTCGCGGCCCCTGTGACGTCGAGCGTGCCGCCGATGATCTGTATCGCGGAGGCACTGGACAGCGTATGGGCGTGTTGGGTACCGCTGTCGACGGTAATCGTGGAAAAGCCTGGCCCGATGGTGACATTGTCGGCGGCGGTGGGGACGCCGGACCCGCCCGTCCAGTTGAGGGAATCGGCCCAAAGCCCGTTGTGATGATTGCCAGTCCAACTGACCGCGGAAAGCAGCCGGCGCGGCTCGAGTCCTTCTTCACACGACTGACGGGAGCGGCACGATAGCTTGGACAACCGGCCGGCGATGTCATTGGCAACGCGGCGCAGCAAATTATGATGGCGCAACCTGGCTGTTTTGCGACGAAATGCGGACATGGTGTGCTCCCTCACTCTTGCGATCGAGAACCCTCGTGCGGCCGCGCGTCTCAACGTCCGCGCAGACCCTGCGATCATGGGCCCGGAGTCTGGACCCTCCCCGCAATTACGTCATTTAAAGACGGGCGCGAACTCAGCGACTTCCCCGAAAGCCCAGAATGCGTAAGAACGTGATTGTTAACCCTTGACCTTCTATGCCATGGACGCCGCACCGGCGCCTGGCAGGATTTGCGGGAGGGATTATCGATATGTGCCGCGCAATATCAAGTGAAAATTAATGGATCGAATGGAGTGGAATCCGCGCGCGATTCGCAGGCGGATTTTACGCCGCAGTTTTCCGCAAGGGATTTTCGGCCCGGAGTTGGTCCCATTGACCGTTGAGTTAGGCGGCTCTCAAACTCAGAAGTTCCTGTGCCCCGTGGCCCGACCAGATCATGCCGCTACGCTTCATCCGATTAGCCACCACATGCCTGTATGCCGATTCCACCCGGAACGGCGGAAGCAGTGGCGTCCCCGCCTTAGCCACGCGACGCGGCATCTGGCCGACGGCGGCTTGGCGTTGCTCACGCTGCCGATGCGACTACACGCGGCGGCGGCAGGTGGAAACGGTCGACTCGATGATCACGCGGAACCTCGGCTCGGCGCGGCGAGGCAAAACCGCCGGCAGCCGCGAACGCGACATACGATTGAAAGTGCTCACCCACAACGCCATGATCCTCAGGCGTTGTCAGACAGAGTCGAGATAGAGCAGGACGAAAGATCTTTGAGTAGGTGCAAACATGAACTCACCAGTTGGTAAGTACCGATCGTTTCCCACCATTCATCTGCCCGACAGGCAGTGGCCCAACCGTACGCTGGAGAAGGCTCCGCAATGGTGTAGCGTGGATCTGCGAGATGGCAATCAAGCCCTGGCTCAGCCGATGAACGTCTCCCAAAAGTTGGAGATGTTCGATGCGTTGGTCCGTTGCGGGTTCAAGGAGATTGAGGTGGGTTTCCCGGCGGCCTCCAACACCGAGTTCGAGTTCGTCCGTCGGCTGATCGAGGATGAACGCATTCCTGATGATGTCACCATTCAGGTTCTCGTGCAGGCACGGGAAGAGCTGATCGAACCCACGATGCGGGCACTGGTGGGAGCCAAACGGGTGATCATCCATCTCTACAACTCCACCTCACCTGCACAACGGCGTGTCGTCTTCGGCCTTGAGAAGGCTGACATCGTGAAGATCGCCACGCGTGGCACGCAGTGGATCAAGAATAGGCTGGCCGTCCTGGCGGGAACCGAAGTGACATTTGAGTACTCGCCAGAGAGTTTCTCGGCAACCGAAGTCGAGTTCTCGCTGGAAATCTGCGAGGCGGTGATGGATGTTTGGGGGCCAACCCCGGAATCTCCCATCATCCTCAACCTGCCTGAGACGGTGGAGGTGGCGATGCCCAATGTCTACGCCGATCAGATTGAATGGTTCTGTCGCAACTTGAAGCGACGGGATTGTGCGGTCATCAGCGTCCATACTCACAACGATCGCGGTACGGGTGTGGCCGCAACGGAGCTGGGACTACTTGCCGGCGCCGATCGAGTCGAAGGTACGTTGTTTGGTAACGGAGAACGTACGGGCAACCTCGACATCGTCACAGTGGCTTTGAACGTTCACATGCACGGCATCGATTGTGGTCTTGATTTCGCAGACCTCGGAGTCATCGAGGAAGTCTACGAACGCTGCACGGGCATGAGCGTCGACCCTCGACATCCGTACGCCGGCGAGCTCGTGTTCACTGCGTTTAGCGGCTCACACCAGGACGCCATTAAGAAAGCACTGGCTGAATGGAAGAAGCGTGAAGGCAAGGCTCACTGGGATGTCCCATATCTCGCCATCGATCCCCACGACATCGGTCGCGCTTACAGTGAGGTCATTCGGGTCAACAGTCAGTCGGGTAAAGGCGGAGTGGCCTACCTCCTGGAGAGTAAGTTTGGCATCGACCTGCCGAAAGAGATGCAGCGGGAGTTCGGACCGATTGCCAATGACGCAGTGGATGATCTGGGTCGTGAAGTCAGTGCGGAGGAGTTGAAGTCATTGTTCTGGCGGGAGTATATCGAACGCCAGGAGCCTTACGTTCTCAAGCACTTCCACTCCGGCGACACGGATGGTGTTGCCCACTGTCAGGCACACATTACCCACAACAACCAGCCACTGGAGGTTGCCGGCACAGGTAACGGACCGATTGCGGCATTTGTTCGTGCGTTGCAATCCGCCGGGGTTCAAGTCTTTGAGGTCTGTGACTACCGCGAGCAAGCAATGGGTCGTGGCGTGGAAGCCAGTGCCATTGCCTACATCTGCATCCGTACCCCCGAGGGTAAAACACGATGGGGTGCAGGAGTAGACACAAGCATCGAGCTGGCGTCTATAAAAGCAGTACTCAGTGCTCTCAATAGGTTGTAATCGGTTTCGGGCGGAAATCCGGCTCGCATTCCCGGGTCGATTGGCATGGCAGGGAACGGGTTTTGCGCGAAATTCGGCTCCGTTTTGCCGCGCGACACACGTTGGTCCATATATCGGCTTGGAGTGACCGCAAGGCCCGCGGCGGCAGGGAGTTGTACGCGGCACGTTTCTCGCTGCGACGCCAAAAAATGTTGCGCCACGTCGCGCAATGTCGCGCGGCGCGATGGGGTGTATGCGGCATTTTGAATTGCACCACTTGCCCGGTTCGTTGCGCGGAATCAACCCGCGGTGGCGGTTGCGAGGAGGGGCGCGCAACTTACTGTTGGTAGGATGCGAGCGCGGCCGGCGTTCCATGGCGGGGGCGGCTGATGGCGGAATTGGTATGACCTTTGACCCACAACTCTTCCTCATCCAGGCCCGCGGCGGCGACGAGGCGGCGCTCGGGCGGTTGCTCGAATCGTACTCCAAGTATCTCACGCTTTTGGCACGCGTGCAGATCGGCAGGCGGTTGCAGGGGAAGCTGGACCCGGCGGACGTGGTGCAGGAAACATTTCTCTCCGCGCACCGGCAGTTCGATCAGTTCCGTGGAAATTCGGAGGGCGAACTGGCCGCGTGGCTGCGGACGATTCTGGCGGGGCAGATCGCCCTGATGTTTCGGCGATACCTGGGGACCAAGGGACGCGATGTGAATCTGGAGCGGGAGCTGGTCGTGCAAATCGATCAGTCTTCGCAGGCGCTGGATGGGGGGCTGGCGGCGGCGTACAGCACGCCAAGCCAGCACGCGTCGCGGCGCGAGCAGGCGGTGCTGTTGGCCGATGCGCTGGCGCGGCTGCCGGAGGATTATCGGGAAGTCATTATCCTGCGGCATCTGGAGGGGTTGAGCTTCGCCGAAGTGGCCCGGCGGATGGC
>JAQGHP010000201.1 GCA_028288775.1 Phycisphaerales bacterium
AGCACACCCACCCTACATCATTCGGAATTCCGCGCAACTCGAGGTTCCACCCCTCACCCTATCCCACTCCCCTGAGTACGAGGGAGAGGGGACCAGAGTGGTAGGCAGCGTTACAGCGCTTAACCAACTATCCTGCTGCTCTTTTCCTACCTCTGCGCCTCGGCGTCTCTGCGTTCAATTTTTCACTGCTTGGCGAACCCCTCCGCCGCTTTCATGAACGTCGGGTAGATTTTGCCGCCGTCCTGGTTGGGGTAGCCGGCGCTTTGGACCATGAAGACCATGACCAGGCCGCGGGCGGGGTCCACCCAGAGGTTGGTGGCGTAGGCGCCGCCGTGGCCGCAGGGGGACATGGGTTCGGACTCGTGGAATTTTCGCGTGGTGGACCAGCCGAAGCCGTAGCCGTTTTCGCTCTTGCCGTCGTTTTGCAAACTTCCGGTCTGGGTGGAGGTCATCTGGCGGAGCGAGGCTTCGGAGAGGTATTTCTTTCCCTCGTACGTGCCGCCCGCGAGGATCATCCGGCCGAACGTCGCGACGTCCGCGGCGGTGGAGAACAAGCCTCCCGCCGGGCAAGGATAATGGTCGTGACTCGTCAGCGGATAGCTGAGCTGCGTGACGGGTGTTTCCTCCAGGCCGTCCTTCGCGGCGTTGGCTTTGTATGATTTCGCCAGCCGGCTGGCCTGCTCCTCGCTCAGCCAGAACGTGGTGTCCTTCATGCCCAGCGGATCGAACAGGCGCTTCTGCATGAACTGCTCGTAGGGCATGCCGCTGACGACTTCAACGATCCGCCCGGCGGTGTTGATGCCGGCATTCGAATACTCGTACTTGCTGTCGGGCTGGAACTTCAACGGCGACAGCGCGTAGCTCATCACCGCCTCGCGCAGCGGCAGCGTGTCGATCTGGTGCTCCACCCGCGACATGAACGGCAGGCCACTCGTGTGCGAAAGCACGTTCTTCACCGTGATCGGATGCACCGGTTTTTTTAGCAGCACGTGCTCGCCGTCCTGCTCGACGGCGAGCATCTGCCCGCGGAACTCGGGCAGGTACTTTTCCACCGGGTCGTCAACGTTCACCTTCCCCTCGTCCACGAGCATCATCAGCGCCGTCGCCGTCATCGGCTTGGACATCGAGGCGATCCAGAAAAGATCGTCCGTGCGCATCGGCGTCTTCGCGACGACATCCGCGTACCCGACGGCTTCGAGGTTCAGCACCTTGTCCTTCGAGGCCACGAGCGTCACCGCCCCGGCGAGAGTGTGGCCGTCAACGAAGGGCTGCAACTGGGCCGCGATGCTTTGCGCCGGGGCGGGCTCCGCGAACGCGGGACGGCCCGCGAGCGGCGTCAGTGCGGTCAGCACGGCGAGCAATACGCCTTTGGAAGCATGCATCGTTTGTCCTCTCATTCGCCCTTGTCGGAGATCGTAAGCTTTTCGTTTTCGCCGACGGACTTGGATTTGTTGACGCCGTCGAAGGTGTAATCGACGCGGAGCCTTTTCACGACGCCGTCCGCGGGGTCGCCGAAAAGATCGTTGCTGGCGGTGACAGCGAGCGCGTTCCCCTTGACCAGGTCCGCGACCTGCTCGGTCACGTCCGCGGTTTGGCCCTTGGGGGTGAGGTCGCCATAGACGGCCTTGCGGATGAACAGGCGGGCGGAGATGTCGAGCGTTTCGCCTTCGTCCACCGTCTTGCTGCGGTAGATGCCGTCGATGGTGTAGGAGACCTTGAGCTTCTTCGCCCCGGGCGCGGGGTTGCCGAGGTTGGCGGTGGACGCCTCGACGGTAAGGCTGGCGTTCTTGACCATTGCCGCGACTTTTGCGGTGACGTCCACGGTCTTGCCGTTGGCGAGGTCGCCGAATTCAGCCTTCACGATCACCAGTTTGGGAATGCTCGCATCCGCAGCGGCCGCCGGGCGCGGGGTCAATCCTACAACTACGAACAGGGCGGTCGCGAGCAGCAAGCCCGCGGAAAATGGACGCAACGGCGACATGGTTCCTCCCGTGAATAAATCAGCGGACCGGTCGAATGTACGGATCGGGGCAGAGCATATCACTGAGCGATTGAAATGAAAAAGCTGGGCGACGCTGAAGAAACCGCGGAGGCTCGAAGAGGGCCGCGAAGCAAACGGCAAAGAGGTGTCGCCACAGATGGACACAGATGAACACCGATAAGACCGGGAGAGTGCCTCCAGCGTGACACGGGCGTCCCGCCCGTGCCAGGTGCATAAGAATTATCGAAGAGGTTTGGGACCGAATTTCTCTGAAACTCTCGACGCATCGAGCACGAGCGGGACGCCATGTCACAAGTGGTGTTTCCCCATCCGTGTCCATCTGTGTTCATCCGTGGCGACAACTCCCCACATTTCTTCGCGTCTGTCTTCGCGCCCTTCGCGGCTTCGCGGTTATCCGCACCGCGGCACTTTTCATTAGCGCGAGGACGGCTCCCACGTCGCGACCCATTCGTTCCAGGTAACCGATGTCGAACGCAACAACACCTCCCGGGCCTGCAAAGAGATTGAGCCATCGGGCGCGTCAGCCGTCAACGCGACCGTGATCGGCTCGTCGAAATTCCCACCGCGCCAGAGCGTGAGCTGTCCGGGCGTCAGATCGAACGCAATCGCCTGCGGGCCGAACACCCGTTGCACCTCTTCCCGCACGATGTCCACGCCGGCGATCTTGTAGAGACCGAGCAATGCCGCGGAAAGGAGTCGGGATTTCTCGGGCGAAATGCCGGCCGTCCACGCGGTAGGGTCTGATCCCGCGAGGATCCAGCCGGACCGCTGCTCGAAGCGAATGATCGCCGGGCCGGGGCCGAGCGCGGGGCAGAATATTTCGGCGGCAACGTGCGTCGGCCCCAGAAGAATGAGCCCGGCCGATAACGGCGTGTCGCGCCACGCCGGGTGCCCGTTGAGCAGTACGATGAACTCGCGCTCAACGAAACGCGAAACGGCTTCGCGCACGTGGTCCGCGGCGTGGTGCTGCTTGTGGAGCGTGGCCTGCGCGCGAGCGCCCGTGCGGCCGCCGTCAAATAAATGGGCCTGCGCCCGGCGGAGTTTCGCGAAGATCTTGGGGACCGTGCCGGAATGAAAACCGGGGCGGAGCAGCCGGGCCATCGACTCGCCGTGGCTGCCGACCTGCACGGGCTTGAGCCCGGCGGGGCGGTTGGCGCGGTAGAGCTTCCAGTTCGACCGCAGTTCCCAGGCGAGGAAGCCGAAGATGCCGGGGATGCTTGTCACGATGGCGGCGGCCAATGTTCGTGCCCGGCCGGTGTGGACACCCAACTGTTCCAACGCGGACGCGAAGAGCCCGACAGTCGGCAGCACGATCTTGTGCGACACCGTCACGACCGGGAAATGCTTGATCGGATTAATCTGCGGCTCAACCAGCAGGTTGACGACGAAGCGGGTGAAGTACGCGACATAGAACCACGCAATTCCCAGCACCGCCTTCATGACGAAAGATGACCGCCGCTGGCCGGCGCGGAAGCGGAGCCATTCATCGACGGCGTAGAGCATGCGGTCGACGTCTTCCATCCGGCGCTGGAAGAAATGGGAGACGCCCAGCAGCACGTTGGAGATCACTTCGCTGGTGAACCGTGCGCCGAGGACGCGAAGTCGATGGAACACGGCCTGTTCCAGCGCGCGCCCGGCCCGGCTGTTGAGGAGCAGGTTCACCGCGATAAAGACACCGGCGAGAACGACCCACCGCGTGTGCGGCGCGGCGTCCCGCGGCACGAGCAGCACGGCCATCCCCGCAAACGCGAGTGGCTTCACGACGTAGCGCAGCGCGAACCGCGCCTCGCGACTGCGGGCCAGCGCCCGCAGCCACGGGCGGGCCGCGATCCAGCGCGGCGCATCAAGCAATACCGCCTTGAGGCCGCGCCCGATTCCGCGTAGCGCCCGAATAACCGCCGTGCGGAAGGCCGGCCAGTTCAGCGCGCCCAGCAGCATAAGGGCAAGGAAAACGAACGGCAGATTGTCGAGCAGGAAGGGCCCGAAAGATTCATGTTTGAGCTCGTCGAGGCGGCTGAGCTTTAACCACCTCCATCCGGTGATCAGGCGGACGAGCAGGAGCAGGGTGTGGTCGAGCCCTTCGAGGATCAGCGCCGCGCCGCCCAGCGGCATCAGCACCGTCCGCGTGAAAAAGCGGCCTGAGTGTGTGGCGAAAAAGATCGAGCTGGCCCGTTGGAAAAAGCGGAGGTAGGCCTCGCCGCGGTGGTAGACGCCGTCGAGGGAATCGGAGAGGGCGCGGTCGATGCGCAGCAGCCGATCGCCCTGGAAATAGGCCCTGAACCCCGGGACGTCGTCGAGCTTAAGCTGGTTGCGCGAGATCGCGTCGCGGACGTTTCCGAGCGTGAGGAAGCCGCGGTGGACGAGGCCGTCGATCAGCTCCTCGACGAGCTTGTTCCCCGCGACCTGCTCGACCGCGTTCCGCGGCAGCAGCTCGCCGACGGCCAACGAATCCGCAATCGCGGGACGCACCGCATCGTGAAGTGCCGCCTCGATATGGTGCAGGGCATGGTCGAGCAGATGGGTGAGGTCGGCGCGTTGCGGGGGCGCCAGGCGGGCGCGCGGCACTCGCCGCTGCGCGGAACGCAGAGCCTTGATTTGCAGCACAAGCCGCTGCCGGGGCTGCGGCCGGCGGAGAGGCCGGCGGCAGCGCTCCAGCAGCCATTCGACCACGCCGACCGAATAGATTTCGCGCTCGGCGTACCCGCAGACTTTCTGCAAGTCGTAGAGCAGGCGAACCTCGGGATTCCACCAGCCGTGGGCGGACTGCTCGAGCAGCGCCGCCAGCAGGGGACGCCACTCCGCGATGGAAGCTTCCGATAAACCCAGCGCGTTTTGCAGTCGCCCCGGAAGGACGTTCAGAGCGGAAAGTGCGGAAGCTCGCGCGCCCTCTTCCTGCGGCGCCGCCCGCGCGACGCGCATGCGCAGCAGTGCGGCACGGACGGCGTTGCCCGCCGCGGCGGCCTTGTCGGCGCGCGACAAGAGGGCGGCCGATCGATGTGCATCGCGCGCAAGGCCGGCGCGATCGGCACGATCCGTTGCGACGTCCTGCAGATCACCGTGCGGGGCGATGCCCAGCGCACCGGGCGGCAGGGGGTCGGCAGCGCCCGCAGGCCGCGTCTGATGGAGGAGTTCATCAACGTCAATGTCCTGCCGGGTCGCGGCGTCAAATCCGCCCGCGCCCTCGCTCAGCGGGAAATAGACCGGCAGCAGATCGGGCCGGAAGTTCGCCATCTCCAGGCAGGCGGCGACAAACTCGCAGTATGCTTCCCGATCCTCGCACGCGTGGGGCAGTCGGCGCTCGCGCTGCAGGACAAACCGCCCCTCGTTGAACGCAGCACGGCCGATCCGCTCGATCCGCTCCTGCACCGCGGCGGCCCCGCACGCGGGCTCCGCCAGCTTTTCCCGCAGCTCCAGAACGATTCGGGCATGAAACAGCAATTGCCAGTATCGCCGCAGCACGTCGGGCGTGGAGTGCCCGGCGAACCAGTCCGGCTCGGCGCGGGCCAGCAGGAGGAGTGTATCGAAGGGAGGCAGATCGGCCGGGAGTGGAAAGCCCGCGTCTTGTGCGAGATCCTGGAGTCGGCGGCGATCGATGAGGTAGACCTTCCGGCGGGCCGCCGCGAACGGGGATGCGCCGGGCCCGCGATCCAATCCGATCAAGTTCTGCAACAGCCAAGGCTGAATGAAGACCGCCGCCGGTTCTACCGCGCGGACCGCGGCCTCTACCGCATCGCGGCTGAGCGCCGCGGTTTCGTCCGCCGGATGATCTGCCACTAAGTTTGCCATGAACCCCAAAGCCCTCTGTGACGGATGAATCGTTCGAAAAGTGCCCGCGAAACTGTACGCCGCGGGTGCCCGCGAGAATAGTCTTGTCGCGGGATTGCCGCGGACGAGCTAGCCCGGATTATTGCCACGGAGGAACGGAGCGAGGGAGAGGCGCACAAAGTGTTACGCCGCCCTCTAAATCAGC
>JAQGHP010000118.1 GCA_028288775.1 Phycisphaerales bacterium
GTTCACCCCCGACCTGATGCCCGCGGACATCACCGGCACGGAGATCCTCGAGGAGGCCGGCGACGGCCGCCGGCGGATGCAGTTCGTCAAGGGGCCGATCTTCGCCAACGTGATCCTCGCCGACGAGATCAACCGCACGCCGCCCAAGACGCAGGCGGCGTTGCTCCAGGCGATGCAGGAATACCAGGTGACGGCCGGCGGGCGGACGTACCCGCTGGAGCCGCCGTTCTTTGTGCTGGCGACCCAGAACCCTGTGGAGCAGGAGGGCACGTACCCGTTGCCCGAGGCGCAGCTCGACCGGTTCATGTTCATGGTGAACATTGGATATCCCAGCCGCCGGGAGGAGCGGGCGATCGTCCGGGCCACCACCATGGACCTCGACGCGGACCCCGAGGCGGTGCTGTCCGCCAGCGATATCCTGCACGTGCAGAAGGTGCTGCGCAAGCTGCCGGTGAGCGACCACGTGGTGGATTACGCGGTGAGCCTCGTACGGGCCACCCGCCCGAAGCAAAAGGGCACGCCGGACTTCATCAACGAATGGCTGACCTGGGGCGCCGGCCCCCGCGCTGCCCAATACCTTGTGCTGGGGGCGAAGGCGGTCGCCATTCTAAACGGCCGCCTGAACGTCAGCGCGGACGACGTGCGGGCCGTGGCCAAGCCCGTGCTGCGCCATCGGCTGTTCACCAACTTCAACGCGGACGCGGAAGGTATCGGCCCCGACCAGGTCGTGGAGAAGCTGATCTCCGTGGTCCCCGAGCCGGGCGCGAGCGAGTACGCACGGGCGGCGGGGGAATGAGGGTCAGAAGTGCAGAGTTCAGAATGAAGAGTGCAAAGTGGGGGCGGACTTTACTTTGTTTGCGTCGTACGTCCCTTTCTGTGCTGCATATTTTCGTCCTCTTTTCCCGGCACTTTCTGAGCAAAGCCCTATGCGCTGCGCGCACGGCGGGCGGTCGGGCGCGGCGCGTGATGGTCGGCGCACGCCGCACGCGCGGTTTATTCGTGTCGGACATCCTTGGCAATTGGTCGTTTTTGGCTCATTCGCCTCATCCGTTGCGTCATTCCGGTCACTGTTCGATCGCTCCATTCCCCCCGGCTTATGAGGCGGGCATGCACTTTGCCAGTGAACGCAAAAAGATGCGGTTGACTGCCCGGTGCGCGGTGGCATAATCGCAGTGCGAACGGCTCGACCGCGTTCTTCAAACCGTTGGCTTGTCGTGCGACCGGTTGCTCACCCAGAAAGGCGGTAGCTCATCATGGCGGGTCCTCAGTTCTTTACCCCCCGATCCGTCCGTCCCTCACGTCCCCGCAGGCGCTTTACCCTCGATCAGGCAAACCGATCGCTCCCGCTGGTGCAGCGGATCGTCGGCGACATCGTCCGCACCCACGGCGACGCCGTGAAGCTGCAGCACGACCTCGAGCAAATCGGCCCCAAAGGCCGCGACGAAGTGCAAAAGCGGCTCGAGCTGGCCATGCACCACCTCGAAGACTACGTCGATGAGCTCTCGGAAATCGGCTGCGAGCTTAAGGATTATCAGACCGGTCTCATTGATTTCACCGGCCGCCATCGCGGCCACGACGTCTGCCTCTGCTGGAAACTCGGCGAGGAAAAAGTCGGCTACTGGCACGAACTCGACTCCGGCTTCGCCGGCCGCCAGCCCGTCGCGACGCTCGAAGAGAAAGAATGAAAGAGATTTTCAATTTGCAATTTGCGATTGAAAGTCAAAGAGGACGGGCATCCGATAACCGGACGCCCGTCCTCTTTCGTTTGGCCTCTTGATTTCAATCGCAAATCGCAAATCGGCAATCGCACATCCCTCTACTTTGTCCCAAATATCTCATTGAACAAATCCATCATCGCCTGCCATGACCGGCGGTCGGCCTCCTTGTTGTACGCGATGCCGGGGATGTGATGGGCGTCGGCGCCGGGATTCGTAAAGGCGTGGACGGCGTTGGCGTAGATATTCATTTGCCAGTCGGCGTGGGCCTTGCGCATTTCGTCCTGGAACGCGAGGATCTGTTCCTGCGGCTCAAACGTGTCGTCCGCGCCGTGATTGACTAAAATCTTCGCCTTCAATTCGCCCTGATGCGCGGGTTGGGAGGTGCTCAGGTCGGCGTGGAAACTAACCGCCGCCGCCACGTCCGCGCCGCTGCGGGCGACTTCCAGCGCCGCGGTCCCGCCGAAGCAGTAGCCGATGACGGCCGTCTTGGCCGGGTCCACGTTCGGGTTGGCCTTGAGCTGCTGAAGGGCGGCCACGACGCGGATCCGAAGCTCTTTGCGGTCGCCTGCTTTTAGCGCGCCGGCCCATTTGCCCGCTTCCTTCGGGTCTTCGGTGGTCTGGCCATTGCCGTAGACATCCGCGGCGATGGCCACATATCCGAGCTGCGCCAGTTGTTTGGCGCGGGTCTTGGGGTATTCGGTAAGCCCCCACCATTCCGGCACGATCACCACACCCGGCCGTTTGCCTTGGACGGCATCGTCCCACGCCACGAAGCTCTGCGCCTCGACGTCGCCGGCCTTGTATTTCACGGTCGCCGTCTTCACTTCCGCCCGCGCCACGCCGCACAGCAGCAGCGCGGCCAAACCGATATATCCGATCCGCATGTGACCTCCGTCCGAGTTGCTAATGAATTCCGTCGGGTTCCAAAATAGCCTTGGCTATTGTAGTAGGATAGGCGCGAAAGGCGATTCCGGGCGATATCGACGTCGGCTTGCCGCGATTCGCCAGAGACCAAAACACCACGACGCGATGAACATCCACCACCGTCTCGAAGGCCTGCGACAGCTCTCCCCCGGCTCCGTCCTCTCCATCGGGAACTTCGATGGAGTGCATCGCGGGCACCAGAGCCTCCTGCGCATGGCGCGCGAGCTTCGGGCGTCCACGCCGGGGTCGCGCGTGGCGGTGGTTACGTTCGAGCCCCATCCGCTGACCGTGCTGCGCCCCGAGAAAGCGCCGCCGCGATTGCTGACGCCGGAAATGAAGCGTTTGCTATTGGCCGCGGAAGGGGTGGACGATCTCGTGGAGCTCGCCCCCGAGCCGGCGGTGCTGAACCTGACAGCCGAGCAGTTTTGGGCCCTGCTGCGCGATGAAGTTCGCCCGGCGCACCTGGTCGAAGGGCGCGAGTTCAACTTCGGGAAAGACCGCGGCGGAAACATCGCCCGCCTGCGCGAATGGGTCGCCGGGAGCGGCATCCAACTGCACGTCGCCGGGGAAGTCGAGATGCCCCTGCTGGACATGCGGCTGGTTCCGATCAGCAGCACGCTGGTGCGATGGCTGGTCGCCTATGGCCGCGTGCGCGACGCCGCGATCTGCCTGGGCCGCCCGTACGCCCTGCAGGGCGAAGTGATCCCCGGATACCAGCGCGGGCGGACCATAGGCGTTCCGACCGCCAACCTCCGCTGCGACCGCCAGTTCATCCCCGCCGACGGCGTATATGCCGGGCGGTGCATGGTGGAAGGGACCGATTACCCCGCCGCCGTCAGCATCGGCACGCTCCCCACTTTCGGCGAATACGACCGGCAGATTGAAGCCCACCTCATCGGCTTCGCGGGCGATCTTTACGGCCGCGTGTTAACCGTCGAGCTCATCGACTGGCTGCGTGACCAGCGGAAATACGATGGGATTGAGCCGTTGAAAGTGCAGATCGCAATCGACCTGAAGGAGACCATCCGGCGAGCCGCCGACGACCCCAGCCGGCCGATCGCTGCCGCGTAAGATTGCCTTTGGTGGGGCAGACAAAAATGCAAGAATGTCTGGCCCAACGCATAAACGTGTCGCCGCCCTTTACCCCATGCGACCTAAAGTGTAATTTCAGTTGCATATGGACGCCCCCCACAAGCCGCTGGCCGAATCCCGTGCCGGGCCATTCCTCGGGCGTGACGCGGCCCGCATGGTCAAACATTCCATCGGGACGGAATGGAGCCTTGTCCTCGACAAGGCGTTCACCCGGCAGGTTACCGACGGCGACGTGCTGCTGAGCATGCCGGGGCGCACGGTCTATTGCTCGGTCTTCAACACCAACAATTCCGCCGCCGAGGAGGCCATCGCGAAGATGATTGAGGGCCGCCCGGGAATCCCGGTGCAGATGTTCGACCGTGAGGAGCCGGGAATCTGCGGGCACGCGTATCTGCTGCCCGAGGGCGAGGGCAACAACAAATATTGGGGGCTCAACACCTGGACCGCCGCCCGCGGCTCCGTCTGCTGCACGACAATTTACTTCCGCGAAATCATCGAGCTCAACTGGGCCATCCAGGTTTGGAAAAGCGTCCGCCCCGGCCGCGAGACGAAGGTGCGGCTGAATTGATTAGAGGTCCCCACGCTGAATCGAACGCAGAGACGCCGAGACGCAGAGCTAGGAAAGAGAGAGATGCGGGTGCGTGCCTGGTTATTCCGTCGCGAAGCCCGCATTCAACCGATTATTTCTCTCGGCGCTTTCCTCTGCGTCTCGGCGTCTCTGCGTTCGAATTTCTCCGTTCCCCGTTGGCGTCTTGAGGGTTTCCTATTTTAGAGGCTCAACCCCGTTCGCAGGTCAGGCACTCCTCCGTGTCTCCGTGTCTCCGTGGTGAGCATTCTCCGGGGCGTTGTCGCTAGGCGCAGGCCGGAAATAGAAGACGAAGAATACTGCGCCCAGAATGAAAGCGAAGCTCACGTAATAGTTCCACGCGAGCTTTTCGCCCAGGTATAGCCGGGCGAAGACCACGAACACCACCAGCGTGATGACTTCCTGCATGATCTTCAATTGGCCGGGGCTGATCCCCGACTGATGCCCGATGCGGTTGGCGGGCACCTGAAAGCAGTATTCAAGAAATGCGATGAGCCAACTCACGATGACCACCGCCCATAGCGGCTTGACCTCGAACTTGGGGGTAAGGTGCCCGTACCACGCGAACGTCATGAACACGTTGGAAATCGTCAGCAGGATTGCAGTCTTCACGTCTTGCGACCTTTCTTGGTTTTAATTTGCCCGCTCTGTCGGGAAGAATAGCTCGTACCCCTGCTGAAACTGCCCGACGAATCCGGGCGGCAGCACCGGGAGTTGCGAGGCGTACAGCGCGATCGCGCGGTCCTTGCGCTCCTGCGCCGCGCGGACGTCGAGCCGCAAGGCGCCCGCTAGATCCTTCGGGCGGAGCGAGACGCGGCAGGGGCCTTTCCAGATCAGCCTGTTGGGGTTTTGATTGACGCGCAGCGGCACTGCCGCCTCGGCGATTGCCGATTCGGTGAGGCGGTACGCGGCTTCGTGGTCGGGGTGGCGGTCGGTGCGATGGTTGACGTAAAGCTCCTCCGGGCGGAACGTGCGGAGTAAGTCGGCAAGCTGCGCGACCGCCTGCTTTCGCCGTGCTTCGTCGAGCTTTAGCAGGCCCTGATCGGGGAGGTCGAGAAAATGCACGTCTTCGCCCGCGACGCCGAGGATGTTGATCGCCCGCAGCGCTTCGCGTTTGCGGGTCTGTGTGAGGGCATCGACATCCGTGCCCGGGACGCTCCCGTGCGACTGGCGGCCATCGGTAACGATCACGATTTTGACGTGTACGCCCGCGTCGCGCTTGAGCGCGATGAGTCCGCCGCAACCGAATGTTTCGTCGTCGTGATGGGGCGCGATGACGAGGGCGGATTTGCCCGGGAGTTCGATCGGTTTGCTCGCTTGGTGCATCATCCATTGGTGGATGCGCGGCGCCTGCCAGTCGCGGACGGGCCGGAGCACGGGCGCGAGCACGCGCAGCACACGACGGCTGACGGCACGCCAAACGGATCGGCGGGCCGCCCGGGGAGCGGGAGTTGCGGTGCTTTGCGTCATGGCGGGCGGGGTATCAATTGGGATTGGATTCCGATCGCGGTGGGGGCGCACCCGGCGGCTTGGCCGCGGCGCGTTTGAGCGTCAGCGCCCCAAGGCTCCGCCACGCGGCGAAGTTGCCCGGGCGGGCGAGGCAGGCCTGGAGCCCCAGGCGCATGGCGGCGCGCTTGTGGCCGCTGCGGTGCTTTTCCCACGACGCTCCGAGCAACAGATTTTGCGTGGTGGCGGACGAATCGCGCGGCGCCGTTGAAGCGGCGGGGGGCTCGGGGGGCTGTCCGCGGTCAAGATCGTCCCTGCCCTGCGCGAACCGCTGCGCCTGAAAGCTCCGCGCCGTCGCGTCGAAGAAGGCGCGCTGCGCACTGGGCTGGCTGTGCGTAGTGGAGGTATCGTGAAGGCGGTAGTGATAGGCCATCCGCGCCTCGTACCAGACGCGCGAACGCTCGCCGATGCGCAGTTGCAGGTCGATGTCTTCGGCCGTCACGAAGTACTTCCGGAATCCGCCGACGGTCCGGTACACCTGGGCGCGCATGGCCCAGGTACACAGGCTGGAGCGCGTGACGCCCCGGCGGAGCTCATCCGTGATTTCTTCCGTCTGGTAGGTGCCGTTCATGTCGGCGACGAATTTGCCCTTGGTGGTCATGGCCCACATGCTGCCGCAGACCGCGCCGAACTCGGGTCGCTCGCGAAGGAACCGGACCTGCTCGGCTAGCCGGTCGGGGGGGAACAGGTCGTCCGCGTCGCAGCGGCAGAGGAATTCCCCGCGGGCGGCGGCGAAGCCGGTGTTGAGCGCATCCGAAATCCCGCGCCCCTGGCAGGGAACGACACGGGCCCGCGCGTCACCTACCGCTGCGACAAGCTGCGCCAGTCCCGGAGTTGCGGGGTCGTCGTCCACGAGGATGACTTCCACCCCCGCAAGACTCTGGCGCAAGACGCTCTGCAGGGCTTCTTCAAGGTAGGTGCGCACCTTGGCAACCGGCATTACCACCGAAACGACCGGCACATCGACCATACGCCAGCATCTCCCGTAGGAAGCGAGACTCTACGAAGCAAGAGTCCCGCAAAGTCTAGCACGCCCGCCGTCCTGCGGACAGGATGCCGCGAAAGCGCCACGAAAACCGAGTCATATGATATCGGCCCATCTGCCTTTCGCCATAGGCGGGCGCGCGGAAGTGGCGTCGCACGACCAAATGCATCAAGGCGCGTTGACCATGCGCTGATTCGCTCGAATCGTGATCGCGTCCAGGCGAATCACACCCGATGGGAAAGAGACGAGGTGGGCGACGCGGCGTACTGCGACGGGGCCGAAGGGCGGGCGGCCGCTTCGACCGCGGACATGAGGTCTTCAAATACCATCGGCTTCACCAGCCACCCCGAGAATCCGGCGTTTGCGCCCGTCCCTGCGAACCATTCTTCGCCCAGTGCCGTGAGCGCCAGCGCCGGCGCGTTGGAGGACTGCCGCAGGTCGCGGAGCAGATCGGTCCCGGAGCCGTCGGGCAGGGCGAGATCGATCAGCAGCACATCGAACATCGCGGACGCCGCCAGGGCCCGCGCCTCGTGCGCGTTCGCAGCAGGTACGGCCTCGTGGCCGCTCATGCGCAGAAGGCGGCTGAGCGCGAGCCGGGATTCGTCATGGTCTTCCACCACGAGTATCCGCAAAGAATTCATGGCTTCTCCCCGAAATGCCTTACCCGATTGCGGAAATTTTAGCCTTTCCCTGGAGCCCATCGCAATAGAAATCCGCCGCAGCCGATCGATTCGCGGCGTCATGGCCGCGACGGGTTTGCGGGTGCGTTCGTGCGCGGCGAACTCATCGGGCGGAACGCTTCGAGCGCGGCGACGGCATGGCGGACGTCGGCGAGCTCCGTCGCCGATAGTCGCTTGGGCTCGACGTCGGAAAGCTGCGCGTTCATTTCCGCGGCGCGGGAATACTCCCTAATTGCCTCACCGGCCAGATCCGCCGACCCCTGTTTCGTGGCAAGCGCCTGAAGCTGGTGGGCGTACTCGAGGCGGAGGCGGACATTATTCGGATCGAGGTTCAGCGCCCGCTCGTAATCCCGCCGGGCGCTGGCGGGGTCCTTTACGTCAGGGGACATGGCGAACTGGGCACGCGTGGTCAGGTTCGCGACGGAGGACGGGTCTGCTTTGACGGCTGCGTCGAGCATCTGCCGCACTTGGGTCGCGTTGCTCTGGCTGATCCGTGCCGCGATCATCAGTCGCGCGGCGCGGGCGGCGTAATCCGCGTTCATGGGCAGGCGGGCGAAGGCATCGCTCATCTGCTTCTCCGCATCGGTCAGAAGCGCAAACCCCTGCTCCGAATCGCGGCCGCGGCCTGGAGCGAGCAAGGCCGCAGCCCTTCGGGCGTCGTCATCCGCATCATGGGCCATTCCCTCGGCAGACGCGACCGGGAAAACGAGCGCACACAGCGCCGCCAGCCATACTAGCCCTGCCGCTGAAATCCCCGCCATCGCCAGCCGCGAGGGCTCCGGCGCTATACCGGCCCTCACGTGATCGGCCTCATGCCCGGCAAGTCGAACGCCCAGCGCGCTGCCGGCAAGAAGCGTAAACAGCAGCAGCGGGCCGGGCTCGAAGAGGGAGAACTCGATCAGGTTGTGGATCAGGAAAGTCGCAAGGCCCGCGAGAATCGCATAGAGCACCCATGGCGCGGGACGATCGTCGAGGGCGAAATCGATGTCGCCGGGGCGTGCGCCCGCGGCGGGGCGGGGCGGGCTCCGCAGCGCCCCGGCGGCAAGGCCGGCGAGCGCCGCGACGAGGAAGATCGCGTGTCGCAACCCCTCGAGTAACACAAACTCGCCCGCCGCGTTCCAGTCGATTCCCAGCAGCATGCACAGCGCGATACCGACCCCCGCAATCAGCAAGATGGTGAGGATCGCGAACCTGCGGCCATAAATCGGCGACGGCTCGGACGCCAAAACTTCGCCGCCAGCGATCGGCACGCGCGGCCGCGTCAGCCCCCACCAGAGCGAGAGCATCCACGCCACCAGGAACACGCCCCCGACCGTGCCCAGCTCGACGAAGACGCGGACGATAAAATTGTGCGGGTCGCGAATTTCCTCCGCGGCCACCGGCATCCTTCTGCCCAGGTAGTACGCCCCGAAATTTTCCCATCCGACGCCGGCGAGGTAGTGGTCGCGGAATACCCGGAACGATCCGATCCAATAATGCCACCGGAACGTGAGGCTCTCGTGCCAGAGCGTGCCGTAGCGAAGCCCGTGGCGCACCATGAACGCGGTGCCTAGGGCGACGAGCAACACCCCCGCTACGTACGCCGGCCGCGCGAAGCGGGCGAGGTGGCGGCGCAACAATGCAACGGCGAGTAGAAGCATGGCCGCCATCACCGGCGTTGCGAACGCCGCTCGGCATTGCGTCCATTTGATCAGCGGTATCGCAGCAAGTATCGCTACGGCCGGGACGATGCTCCATCCGGCATGGTCCCCCTCCGCCCGGCGTTGAATCAGCAGCCCCGCGGACACTACCCCCAACAGCACCAGCAACGCGGCGTACGTATTCGTCGACGCGCTAAAGCCCATCGGCTGGCCTGCGAGAATGCGTTTTTCGAATTGCTGCGCCTCAAACGAATTGGGCTTCCATCCGTGCTCGGCGAGAAATTCGGTTTTGTGCTCCTGCCAGGTCTGCGTCATGTCGTGCAGCTCGACACAGCGGTAGTAATACCCCGCGACAGAAAGGGCCAGCAGCAGCCCGAGGCACACGCCAGCGACGATCCGCAGCCGCAGCCAGGAGCGGACGAGCTGCGACGTCGACCAGAGAAAAACCAGTGAAGCGAACAAGTGAGCGGCCGATACGGTCGCGGCGAAACGATCCGCCGCCCAGAGCGGGCTGAGCGCCGCCCATGTCCCGAGCAACCCCATGAACAGATAGCTCCACGAACGAAGCAACTTAAATCCCCCATCAATCGCCTGGCGGCCCAGCACCAGCAGGGCGGGCACGCAGCAAAGCAGATCGAGCACCAGCCCGCTCCCCGGCCCCGGCGCGAGGGGCGTCGGCGACCCGCCGGCCAGGGGGTCAATGCTGCTGCGAATCGATTCCGAAATGAGCAGTCGGCAGACCACCAGCGCCGCCGTGAGTACGAACGCCGCTTGCGTGAGCCATTGGCCGCGCGCGGGGGCCGCGGGCTGCCGGTGCGCGTCGCGCGGGGAGGATCGATTGAAAGGTGCGACGCGCTGCATGGGAAGCGGGGTTCCTCTTCGTTGCGGAGGACTTAGCACAATTTCGCGGACGGGAGTTGTGTAGGGTGGGCGTACTCGCCCACCGATCGCCTCGAATTCACGAATGGTGGGCGAGTACGCCCACCCTACATGGTTGCGGCAGATCACTTCCCCTGTCGCACTTTACTTTTGCACCAACTCCGCCGAATTCTCCGCCTCCGCGCGCCGCGGCTGCGCGAGCTTCGATTCCGAAGGCGTCGGTAAGGGATGTTGTTCCAGCAGCATCACCACGCCCAGGATCAATAGCGTTTGCACGAAGACCAATATCGCGACAAACGTGGAAGCGGCGTGGGCCAGAATGATCGCGGCGATCGCCGTCGCGGCACTGATCAGATAAAGGCACAGCACCGCGGTTCGGCGGGACATGCCTCGCGCGACGAGGCGATGGCTGAAATGGTTGGTGTCGCCCACGAACGGGCTTTTTCCGCGCAGCAGGCGGATCGTGCTGACGACCACGAGATCATACAGCGGCACCGCCAGCACGATGACCGGCGCGAAAATCGAATACCATCCCGCGCCCAGTTTTTCGCCCGGTTGAAGGTAGGTGGTGCGCACGGTCAGCGAGCCCAGGAGCAGCCCGATCAGCAGGCTGCCGCTGTCGCCCATGAAGATTGTCGCCGGGGAGAAGTTGAAGCAGAGGAACCCGAGCAGCGCGCCCAGCAGCAGCGCGAGTGAAGCGGCGACGAACCACTGATGAATCGACAACGCGGCCACAAGAAAGGCCGTGGTACACACCGCCGCCACACCGGCGGACAGGCCGTCCATGTTGTCCAGAAAATTAAATGCGTTGGTAATCGCGCCGATCCAGAGCACCGTCACCACGATCGACGGAAGCTCATACCACCCCGGCCGGTTCAGAAAAGTCAGCGCCCGCACCTCGGGGTTGAGCAACACCAGACCCGTAATAATGGAAAGCTGCACGAAAAGCTTGAAGTAGGGGCCCAGCGCTTTGCGGTCGTCGATCAGGCCCAGGACGTGCATCAACAACGCCGCGGCAATCATCTCCAGCGCGACGGGCGTGCGTTCGCGAATCCCTGACCAATACGCCGGGACCAAAGACGGTCGGCCGGCGGACGCGGAGAGCGAAATCGAAGGGGCATCGTGCAGATGGACGACCGCCAACCCGGCCAGCACCGGCAGGGCGAAGCCGAGGAAGATCGCCACTCCGCCGCCCAGCGCCTTGGGGTTGGCGTGAATCTTCCGCCCGCCCGGTTTGTCAACAAAACCGATGCGCAGCGCGAAGCGCTTCATGGCGAACGTGCCCACCCACGAGATCGCGAAGCTAACTGCGACGAGAGCGAGGATCGCGTAGGTAAGGTTCATGCGGGGTCGGCGAATGAATCGGCGGAGCCGGTATTGATACGTAGAAAGGATACCCGCGGTGCAGGGCGGAAAAAAGAAAGACCCGCAAAGCGGGTCCTTAGGCAGCTCGCTTGAAACTTAAGAATGCCGGAACCCGGCGCATTCCGGAATCTACGGCAGTCGGAATCGCAGGCGGATGATCTCCTGCTTGATCTCTTCCAGCTGGCGATTCATGACGCGCCGGTCTTCGGGGTTGCGGACGTGTTCCACGCGCCGCCGGATGTCGCGGGCGTCGAGCTCCAGCCTTTCGATCCTCGCGATGACTTCGGATTCCGGGTTGTATACCTGGCTCATCACCAACCTCCTCGTCGTCCTCCGTGGTCATTCCGCCACGAAATTGTATCGGCCCCTCATAGCCTGAATCAACGCAATTTCGGCGGGCTTAGGAAGCGTGCTCAGTCTACCCGCAGTCTGTTTGGGGCACGTTGCGGGTTGGTTTATCTGAGGCTATTGGGCGAGATTGCCCATTTCCGGTTCGGTCCCATCCACCTGGTCGGTCGTGGCGCTATAGAAAAGCTTGGCGACCTTATCCGCCAGGGCACGCGCCATTCGCTCTCGCAGGGCCGATTCGGTCACGCCTCCGGTGAGTTCCACGTAAGGAGTGTTCAACTGAAGCACACGACCGCCCGAGGAATCACGCGGCCAGCGTGTTTCGCCAGTTGTGGAATCCACGATCCGTACGCGCGCCTCGGTCATCCCCTTGACCATCTGCGTGCCGCCCGCCGAGTCGAGTGAAAACTGTGTCACGTTCACGTACAGGACCTGTTTGGCCTTGAGCGCCTTCCCGATGGTGGCGATCTTGATCTCGCGGTATTCGTCGACCGACTTGCTGCCGCGAAGATCGTTGAGCAGGTTGGGGTTGATCACCGGGGCGACCTTATGCGTGATGAGCTCTTCCGAGACCAGCCGCTCGATGTGATCGCCAAAGAACCCAACGATGCCCGGATTTTGATATCCCTCGGCAACGACCACCATAGTTTCCTGGGGCGGCACGTACTCGGCGGGCACGCTCGGGGCGGGAGCGGCCTTCGATGCCACCGCTCCCAGGACGACGCAGCCGGGAAGGCATAGGAGGAGCAGGGAAAACGTGACAACCGCAAAGAGGCGGAGGAAGCTGCTTCGTTGGATGAACATCATGGTGCAGATCCTGGTGGTAGGGAGGGCGATCCTCTCTAAACTTTTTCGGTCGGGCCGTCCCCCGATTTTCCGCCTTCGCGACTGATTCTATTTCTCCGCGCTTTCCGGGTGGGGGATAAAGCGCAAGACTGCCTGGGTGGTCAGTGCATCCAGCGTGCCGCGGTACATGGCGTCATCCGTGGTGTTGGGCATGCCTTCTTCAGGGCTAAGCTTGGGGAACTGCACGCGGAGTGAATCATCCGTAAAGACGACTCGCGCCTTTCCGTTCGTCACTTCGACCACCTTGATGCTGCCCGTGGCCGTGCCGCGGAACAGATCGACCGCGGAGTCGGCACGGGTCTGGAAGCCGTGGATTTCCAGATAAACGAGCCGGGTGACACCCAGCCGCGGGGCGACGTCCTCAATGCTCTCGGCGACAAGCTCGGGGTGATCCTTCTGGTATTCCACTACGGCCGCCGGGTCGACTGTGAACTTGGTATTTTCCAGTTCCTTAGGCTTGCCGGTGGTTTGTGCCTCGCGCAGCTTGCTCTGAATCCCGTGGGCGGCGTCGAGGTGGATCGAAGGCCAATCGATCTGAACGCCCGTGGCGTCCGCCCAAACCATTACCGCCACGGTTTGCCCGGACAAACCGGTGTACCGCGCCGGGACGGTCTGCTCGGGCAATGCCTTGCCCATGATCCCCAGCAAGACGCAGCCCGACAATGTCGGCAGGAGAACGAGCCCCAATAGTAGGAGGGCCGGCGAACTCCACCGGAACCCCCGACAACGCAGTGCGGGCAGCAGGAAGGTAACCATGGTGCGAATCCTTGGATGGTGTCAACCGGACGTTACCACCCGTCGTGCCCCGACAGGTGGATGAAGATTTTCCAGGCCCAGGCGGCCAGCGCGAACCCGAGCGCCGGCATCATGACGAGCTTCGCCGGAATCCGCTGCAGCATCCGGTAGACCGGCCGGCCGGTGATGGCCACGTACAACCCTACCCAAACCGTGCAGCAGCAGAGGGCGGCGAGTAGCGCGCCCATGGGTTGAACGTACAAACTGGCGGCAAGGTTCCCTCGCACGAACCAGGTAAAGCTGGTGGTCATTCCGCAACTGGGGCAGGGGAGCCCGGTGCGCTCAAGGAACTGGCAGCCGTGCAGCCCAAGGGCCTGGTGGCTGCCAAACCCGGCGTGGCTCGGTGGAAGCCGGGCCGCGGTGAGCAATACGGCAAGACAGCCTAGGGCGATCGCCAGCGCCAGCAACCGGCCCCAAATTGCGGGGCGGGCGAGATCATTGCTGCGCGCGTAGACGATCGGGGGGGCGGAATCCACGGCACACCAGTTTAACCGGCGGCGCTCGCCCCATCAAATGCCGCCGCTCGTTTTTTGTGCGGGCAAAAAAGTTGCCGCGCAACCGCCCGTTAACTGGGCGATCGCCCAGATAGCGCGCGACTACGCATGTTCACCTCGGCACACCTTCTTGAAAGTTCAGTCAACTCAAAGCCGCCCCAGCGTCCGGTAATGTGTGGTGTTTTATAGAAGTTACATTCAATGTAAATATTTCATGAAGACCCGCTGCACAGGATGAAGGCGTTACGGTATCGAATTTGCCAAGAACGTGTCGTGGGTGAGGGCTGAGAGTGTCGGGCGCGTTTCGCGGTGTCGGGAAAATCGGCAGTATGCCATGCCGTTATTGACAAGTCGGGACGCATGCCCGTAGTCTGTCCGCCCGGCGGGAAAAGTAACGGGGCAATGGGAAATGCCGGCCGCACGGGGCCGCTGTTGGATTCTTTTCCGACCGTGTCGTTTCGCGAGCGTGGGTCCAGCAAGAGGGCTCAGACGCCGCGAGTTTTCCTGACGTCACAACGAAGGAAGCAGTCTAACGATGCGCATCTTCATGCTCGGGTGGGAATTTCCGCCGTTCATCAGTGGCGGCTTGGGTACCGCATGCTACGGCCTCACCAAGGCCATGAGCGCGATCGGTACCGACATCATTTTCGTCCTCCCCCGCCCGGTCTCCACACCCTTCTCCACGCACGTGCGGCTGGTAAGCCCGCGTCCCGAGTCAACGCTCGCACTGCCTAGCACCGAATTCCGCCTCGACGAGTTCGAGCGCGTCACGTTCCGCACGGTGAACGCGCAGCTCCACGATCCCTACAACACCGCCGAGGACTACAAGCGCCAACAGGAGCAGCGCGAGAAACTGCGAATTCAGCAGTCCTCGGCCACAGTTAGCCCCGGCGCTACCGCCGGCTCACCCGCCCCGGCCGCCGCGAAGGCTGCGCCCGCACCCGTCGCGGCCGGCAAGAGCAGCGAACATTACGGCGGCGATCTTTTTTCCGAGGTTCAGCGTTATTCCGCGCTGGCTTCCGAGATCGCCCGGCAGGAAAGTTTTGACGTGGTTCACGCCCACGACTGGATGACTTTCCCCGCGGGGTTAGCCGTCGCCGCGATGAAGGGCGTGCCGCTGGTGGTGCATGTGCATTCGACCGAGTTCGATCGCTCGGGCGTTCACGTCGACAGCCGCATCTATGACATCGAGCGCCGCGGCATGCACGGCGCGATGAAGGTCATTGCCGTCAGCTACCTGACCAAGAACCAGGTCACCCACCAGTACGGCGTAGACGCCTCGAAAGTGGAGGTCGTCTACAACGCGATCGAGACCAACGGCCACGGCTTCGACGAGGAAAAATACAAGATTCACAAGGACGAAAAGATCGTCCTGTTCCTCGGCCGCATCACCATGCAGAAGGGGCCGGAATATTTCCTGGCCGCTGCAAAAAAGGTGCTGGAGGTGATGGATAACGTGAAGTTCGTCATGGCCGGCAGCGGCGACATGACCCGCCGGACCATCGAAATGGCCGCCGCGATGGGCATCGGGCACAAAGTGCTGTTCACCGGCTTCCTTCGCGGCCCCGATGTCGAGCGCGTTTTCAAGATGGCCGACCTGTACGTCATGCCTTCGGTGAGCGAGCCGTTCGGCATCGCCCCCTTGGAAGCGATGAGCCACGACGTGCCGGTGATCATCTCCAAGCAATCGGGCGTGAGCGAAGTGCTCACGCACGCATTGAAGGTGGATTTCTGGGACGTGAACGAGATGGCCAACAAGATCATCGCGGTGCTCAAGCACCCACCGCTGGCCAGCACACTTCGGCAGCACGGCTCGTTTGAAGTCAGCCGATTAAGCTGGACGGACGCCGCCCGCGCATGCATGGGGGTCTACGAGCAGGCCAAGAACATGATGAACGGAAAGCATTAACGTCCGGATACGAAGCATTTCTACTTTCGAAACCCTCCTCATGCACTGTCCGCATGGGCCTTTTTCCGGCCCAAGCTAACTCGCGAAGTACCGTTTTGTGTTTCCGCTCACCGTGCAGAATATGCAGGCGGCGCATTCTTCTTGACACACGCACGTAACTCTTTATGATCCAAAACAATCAGATCGCTTGGCGTAAGCAGTAAATATATCGGAGCAAAATGCATAGTGATGCCCGTAGCGGGGAATCACTATTTATCGTCAGGCAAGGCGCCCATTAACTTTGTGCGCCGGCCGGGCAGGAGCGGGAAAACTGTGTTAAAAGCGATTTCGAGCGCAATCGGTAGCAAGCGGCGGGTCGGTGGGCTTTTGCTCGCATGCTCGGCGGCGGCGTTTATCTCGCCTCTGAGCGCCAATGCATCGGTCGTTCTCGTCCTCAGTGAGTCGGGCTTCCCCTCGTTGACGCTCACAGACGCCGCCACTCCCGGAAAGATCGCCTTCACGGGCGCGTACGGCGATTTCTCCGCCGACATCACCCTTGCCAAATCCAACAGCCCGGGGGCCGCGGGTAACGGCGTTCTTTCTCTGAAGTCCGACTTCCTGACCAACACCGGCTCCTCAGTCGCAACGCTCGATTTGAACGTCGCGGATACCGGTTTCAATACGCCCGGAACTTCCGCCAGCAGCGTTTCACTCAACAGCGCGTTGGGCGGAACATTCACCACCAGCGTGAACACTGACTCCATTCAATACACCAGCTACGCCGATCCGAATAATAACCTTCTCGACTCCCTCGCGAGCACCCCGGCCCCCGGCGGCGTCAGCAGCACGGGCTCTCCCTTGCTTACCTCACCCGGCGGCGTGGCGCAGGCGTTCAGCGATCAATCGCAGACCATCTTCACCCGCTCGGGAGTTGGGACGGGGGCCTACTCCCTCGCCGGCCTGACCACCGTCACCCTCGCGCCCGGCGACAGCGTCATCAGCTTCTCGGCCGACGCCGCCACCACCGCAACCGTGGGCAACAATCTCCCGGAGCCGACGTCCGCGGCGATCATGCTCGTCGGCGGCGGGATGCTCGCGCTCCGTCGCCGCCGGGCGTAAGCCCGAGCCGGACTTACTACCCGCCCCGTTCTTATTTGTACGGTATTTTCAGAGCCGGGCCGCGCTGGCCCGGTCGGAGCGAAGCTCCGTCCTGGTTCCCGTCCCTGAGTACGGGTATAACGGGACCAGAGCGGGCCTTCGGCCCGAC
>JAQGHP010000204.1 GCA_028288775.1 Phycisphaerales bacterium
ATGTCGGGCGCCCCACTTTCACCCCAGCCCTCTCTCCCTAGGAGGGAGAGGGAGCCAAAGCCTTCCACCACAACTCCAACATCAGCAGCGCATACAGCCGCTGCGAATGATCCACGCGGCCGGTCTCATGCTCCTCCACCAGCCGCTCGACGACCGGCCGGTTGAAATGCCCCGCCGCGAACGAGTTCGCGGCAAACAAATGGTCCCGCAGCATCCCCCGCAACTCGCCGCGGAACCAATCCCCGATCGGCACGGCAAACCCCATTTTCTTCCGCTTGAACACCCACGCCGGAAGGTCCCCGGCGAACGCCTCGCGGAGCATGCGCTTGGGGCCGCCTTTGAGAAGCTGGTCGGTAGTGAGGCCCGCGGCGAATTGCACCAGCTCGTGATCCATGAACGGACTGCGGACTTCCAGGGCGTGAAGCATTGACGCGCGGTCAACCTTGGTGAGGAGGTCGCCGGGCAGGTAATGCAGTCGGTCAACCAGGAGCGCAGCACGCACAACCTCGTCCTCCTGGAAATAATCGTGATACATGCCTTCAACCGTATCACAGTCACGCGTCGCGGCGCGAAGCTCGGACGTCAGCAATTGCTCGACGGTTTCGCTGTCAAAGAGCCTGACGAAGCGCGCGTAGCGCACGTATGCCGGATCGCTCAAAGTCGCCGTGAATCGTTTGAGGCGCGCGCCTGTCGACTTGGGATGGCTACCGGGCAGTCGTTGCGATGAGGAAGCAATGATCTTCAAAACACCCGCAGGAACACGGCGGAACTTTTCCCCCGCCAGCATCGCCCGGTAGCGGTCGTACCCGCCGAACAGTTCATCGCCGCCGTCCCCGCTCAGGGCGACTTTCACATGGCTTCGCGTTTCGCGAGAGAGATAGTGAGTGGGTAATGCGGATGAATCTGCGAAGGGCTGGCCGAACACCGCCGCGAGCTTGGGCAGGTCCTCCGCGGCACGCGGCGCGACGCAGAACTCATGATGCTTTGTGCCAAGATGCTGCGCGACGGCTTTGGCGAAGCTCCGCTCGTCGTAGCGCCGGTCGTCGAACCCGATCGAAAATGTTTCGACCGCGCCGCCACTACGGCGCATGGCGGCGGCGATGATCGAGCTGTCCACGCCGCCCGAGAGGAAACATCCGATCGGCACGTCCGATACGAGCTGGCGCTGCACGGCCTGCTCAACAAGATGCCGTGTTGTTTCAATCGCTAGGGAGTCCGAGAGCGGCGCGTCCGGCCGCGGCTTCTGGTGAAAATACCTCGACAGATTCAGCGACGCCGCTTCGCGCCATTGGATCGAAAGACGCTCGGAGGGACGAAGTTCCTCGATCCCGCGGTGGATCGTTCCGCCGGTGATATAACCAACGGACAGATATTGATGCAGGGCGCGCGGGTCGATAGTCCTGTCGATCCACGGCACCTCCA
Organism: Phycisphaerales bacterium; assembly: GCA_028288775.1. Classification (GTDB taxonomy): domain Bacteria; phylum Planctomycetota; class Phycisphaerae; order Tepidisphaerales; family Tepidisphaeraceae; genus RYN-428. Next base: position 1,423 of record JAQGHP010000204.1, read on the forward strand.
GCAGCGCACCGATTTCACTCGCGAACGCTACCGCCGCAGGTGGGCGATCTCTTTGATACCAATCTCGAATGGAGGCCCGCTCGCCGTTTCCATTGAGGTACGCCACGTACAACGGCTTCTGCCCCATCCGATCCCGCGCCAGGAAAAGCTTCTTCTTCGGCTCATCCCACACCACAAACGCGAACATCCCGTTGAGATGCTCGACGCAGTTCTCCCCCCACTGTCCGTACGCGGCCAGTAGCACTTCCGTGTCGCAATTCGTTCGCCAGGGATAATCCGGCTGAAGCTTGGTCAACTCCGCGCGCAGCTCGCGGAAGTTGTAGATTTCGCCGTTGAAGACGATCCACCGCCCGGCGTAGTCCATGAACGGCTGATTCGCGCGCGGGTCGGGGTCGAGGATCGCCAGCCGCCGGTGCGCCAGCGCGATCTGCGGCCGATCGGGCCCGATCGGCCCGTCGGCGCTAATGTGCATTCCCTCCCCGTCGGGTCCGCGGTGCGCGACGCGCGCGGACATCTTCGCCAGGGTTTCGCGCGTCACGCGATACCGCTCGTCCCACGCAACCACTCCGGCGAAACCGCACATGTGTTGTGATGCGCCCGAAGAAAACCGAACCGCGCACGCCCGCTGCAACGCGCTGATTCGATCTTACCGCGAAGGCACGAAGGGGCGAAGGCAGCCGTGAAGCGAAGGAATGAACCGCCAAGGCGCCAAGACGCCAAGGTTTGAATTCCTTGGCGTCTTGGCGCCTTGGCGGTTTTCCGAATATCTTCTTCTACCGCTTTGTGCCCTCTGTGGTCTCTGTGCCCTCTGTGGTTCGTCCCGCGCCAAAGCGCGGGCTACGAGAACCGCGGCTTGCGCCCGTCGCCGCCGTCGTCGTACCAGCGGCCGGGCTTGAGGGTGATCTTGCGGAGGCCCGTGCTTTTGCAGGCGAACAAAAGCTGCTGCTGGAGGCCGGCGAGCAGGAGTTGTTTAAGTTCGTACAAATGCGAGGAGCTGTCCACCAGGACGGTGAGGCTGCCGCGGTGGAGGGAATCCAGGGCGCAGTGGCCCAGGAGCGTTTCGGGGACGAGCTGCGCCCAGCACTCGGCGATCTTGCCGAGCTTGGTTTGGCGCTTTTCCACTGACTGCTTAAAAAACGCGATCATCTCTGCGCCCAGCGCCGGGGTTTGCGGCGGGGTGACCTGCTTGAAACGCTGGAGCCGCGTGAGGCTCTGCGCGGATTGGGTTTGCCTTCGCGTCATGTCCCTCTCCTTTACCGCGGCACGACGAAGTCCTTCAGCACGATCGCGGATGTCGCGGCGAGCACGCCCGCGGCCAACGCCGCCCATGCCGCCGGGCGTCGTGGCAGGGCGCCGCGGACGGCCCAGAATAACGCCGGCAGCGCCGGGATCAGGAACCGCGGAAAATGCTGGAAGCCCCAGTAACTGCCGATGCACAAAACGAACAGCGTGTTGCCCGCCAGCCACGGCAGCGCCAGCAGGTCGCGCGGGTCGCTCTCACGCCCGCCCTGAAAACATTTTACGGCCAACACTGCCAACGCCGTCAGGACGATCACCACGTGGGCCCAGACATAACACACCCGGGCGGCGGATACTTCCGGCCGCAGGGATTCGTGGAGCAGCGAGTGGAACGGAGGCACGAAGAGCTCACCGTTGTAGGTGCTCTGGCCGGACGCGTAGATCTTTGCCCCGTGCAGCGCGTCGCCCGTCCACGCGTGCAGGGCCGCGATGCCCGTCATCACCACGGCCGCAGAGAGCGCGGCCACAAGCACCGCGTTGCGGGTTCTGCGCCCTAAAAGATCGCGGCATACCTGCCCGATCACCGCGAAGCAGGCCATCGGCCGCACGAGCCCGGCGAGCCCGAGCAGGAATCCGCCCGCGCTGCTGCGCGATCGCGCCGCCAGCACCAGACCACCCAGCGACAGCGCGAGCAGCGGCGCTTCGCTCATCGCCAGGCTCGAATTCATGAAATACTGCGGGATCAGGCACGTCAGCGCCCAGCCGATGCGCCGGTCGCGGAAGAGCACTGCGCCGAGGAACGCGACCAGGCCCGCGCTCACCCAGTCGATCCCCACTGCGGCAATCGTGAACGGCACGTGGCACAGGTGGAGCACCGCGATCAATCCGGGATACCCCGGGAAAACCCGCCGATCGTATTCCGTGAGCTGCGAGGCATCGCCCAGCAGGGCGCTGGCGTAATGCACGTAGCTGGCCCCGTCGTCGCGCAGGGCCCAGCGGTCGAAGGTCACGTGAAACCGCGCGGCGACCAGCAGGAACAGCGCGGCCCGCAGGGCGAAGGCCACGGCCGCCATCGCGAACAGCTCGCGTCCCGACGCCTGCATCGATCCCGGCGCGCGGGTTGTATCCGCGGCGGGCGGCGCCTCGGTGATCGGCGTCGGTGCCGGCATGCGTCCCCTATTGGAGATTGACCGGCATGATTACGTAAAGGAAATTCGGGCCGCCCTTGAGTAACCCCGGGCGGTTGGGCGCGGTCAGCTCCAGCGAAATCTCGTCGCTGTCCACCACGCGCAGGGCGTCCGTGAGGAACGTGGGGTTGAAGCCGATCTCCATGTCGGCGCCTTCGTACTTGCAGGGGAAGTTGATGGTCGCCTCGCCCGATTCGGGCGAGCGGCTGGTGAGCACCAGGCCCTTCTTGCTGAACTGCAAACGCACGCCCTTGCTCTCTTCGGTCGTAAGCAAAGCGGCCCGGCGGATGGCGCTCAAAAAGTCGGCGGTAGCCGCGGTCATCTTCTTGTCGGTGTCCTTCGGGATCACGTCGTCGTAGGGGGGGAACTGCCCCTCGACCAGGTTGCTCGTCAGCGTGGCGCTGGAGGTATGGAAGATGACCTGGTTCTCGCGGACCTGCACAGCCACGGCTTCCTCGGGATCGTCGATCAGCTTGTCGAGCAATGTCAGGGCCTTGCTGGGGATGATCGCCTTCGCGCCCTCCTTGGGGAGCTTGTCGGAAATGAGATCGCCCTTGGCCTGCGCCAGGCGGCGGCCGTCCGTGCTGACCAGGTCGATCTTCTTCCCCTTCGCGCTGAGCAATACTCCATTAAACGCATAGCGGGTGCTCTCGCGGGCCGCGGCAAAAAGCGTCTGGCCGATGAGCTGCTTGAGCAACCCGCCGGCGATCTCCAGGTCGGCGTCCCCTTCGAAATCGGGAACGGGGGGGAAATCACTGGCCTTCTGCGTGAAAATCTTGAAGTGCGAATCCTGCCCGCGGATATTGGCGGTGTCGCCCGTCACTTCGAGGGCGAGTGTGTCGTCCACGCTTTCGCGGACGATGTCGCGGAACTTGTCCGCCGGGAGCAGCGCCTCGCCCGGCTGTTCGATTTGCACCTGGCTGTCGGAGTAGCGGATGGCAACTTCGAGATCGGTGGCGGCGATCGTGAGGCGGTCGTCCGCGGCGGTCACCTTTACGCACTGGAGCACGGGCTTGGGCGTGCGCGCCGCGACGACATTCCCCGCGACGGTGAGAGCTTCGAGCAATGCACCCCGATTGCAGATCACTTTCATGAGACGCCTTTCCGTGAATGGCTTCACCCGGGTCCAACCCAGGTGAAACTGCCCGCGTTTCGCGAGCACCTTACTCTACCGTTACTTGATGTAGTAAGAAAGTTTATAGAAAGTAGCAGTGGTAGGAATGGGTGGCGCAATGTGGATAAGTCCACCACACGCCTTGGAAGTGTCGGGAGCGTAAGGCCTTAGACACCACATTATCGGACTCACAGTGTGTATAAAGTGTTGGTTCTTCCGACGTTTGCCGGGCGCTGGCCAGAGCAGCCGGCGTCAGGCGCGCGGGTGGGACCCGTCCGGGTGTCGCGCCCGGGCGGGTCGGCTGCCGCGTTCATGATGCGACCTGTCATCTTTTCCACAGCATGTCCCGGCACCTCTGGCGCGGAGATATTTCCATCGCACTCTCTCCTCTCCGGCAGAGAGTTGGCGCGTGCGCTAAGTCCAAAGCCCTACGCATCGTCTATTGTGAAAATAGCGCAGTCACTTAATCCAGGACTATTCACCACGGAGACACGGAGGCGGCCCTTCCGATCCGCGCCGGCCACGCATACAAGCATTGTTTAGAGGGACTTGGCGACGAGAATATTGCACATCACGGCCCTTGGTCCTCCAACCATCCATATTCTTCGCGGCCTCGTGCCTTCGTGGTTAATTCCCCCGCGAATTCCGCACGGCATGGGGAAAGCAAAGTCGGTTAGCTGTATTCTATAAAATCGAATTATTGCGTTGTTGATGTGGAGCGCCGATTCTCCCTATTTTCACATGCGCGGGGCATTTGAAATAATTTTTCATTTCCGTGGATTTCGGGTTTGCACGCGGGGTGATGCCCCTTATAGTCCGCCCCGCCTGCTACTAGCAGGCTGCGGCTAGGTAAAGGATTGCGGGTTTGATTCCTTCGACGGCGTGGGGCACACGCTTCGTGGATTTCCAAACCGTTACCGTAACAAATTTCGGGCAGGCTTTGCCGGGCTGTTTGGCCGGCCGCGCCGGGTCCCGTTCGGTGGCATCGCAATTCCTTACAAGCGGCGCCGGTAATCGAGGCGGTACGCCTGCTCCTTCAGCAGGATTCTGTCGTCCCGACGGTTCCGCATAATGAGCATGTCGATCTGGGCCCGCGGGAAAGAACCACTTCCGCCGGCCCACCAAGCGACGTCCCGCTCTGATACGCCGCCCGTTAATCGCGTTTCGATAAATCCCGGAGTTCCCGCCTCGCGCGGTGCTTCCACTTGGAAAGGAGTGGCGCATGACCTTTGGTTCCCACATTGGGAAAGGCCTCGGTCTCGTTGTCGAGCCGACTGTTGTATTGGCCAGGAGCCTCAAAGCCCGAATGCAGCTTGCCGTTGCCCGCGGCGCTGCCTCGTGCAGGCCCCCCACGGTGGAACCGTTGGAATGCCGCGAACTGCTCTCCACGAGCTGGTTCGTCTCTCCGAGCGGAAAAGACACCAACACCGGGAGCATCTCCTCCCCCTTCCAGACCATTCAACGCGCCGCCAACGTCGCCGTCGCCGGCGACCATGTTGAGATCCGTGCCGGCGTCTATCACGAAACCGTCACCCCCAAGCATTCGGGCACCGCCTCGGCGCCCATCACCTTTGAAGCCTACAACGGCGAAAAAGTCACCGTCAGCGGCGCGGACCGCGTTACCAGCTGGACGAAGTACTCGGGCAATATCTATAGCGCGTCGATGCCCTGGGATCTGGGCACGGGCAATAACGAAGTGTTCGTGGATGGCCGGGCCATCAACGAAGCCCGCTTCCCCAACTCGAGCCTCGACCCCTCGCACCCGGCGCTCGAAACGATCTCCAGCGTGACGTCCAACGGGTACAGCGCCACGATCTATGATCCGAAGCTGAACCAGGCAGCAAACTACTGGAAAGGCGCGACGATCCACATCGCCCCGGGCCAGGCGTGGGTCGCGCAGTCCGGAACGGTCACATCGTCCGCCCCCGGCAGCATCACGTATTCCTACAGCCAGATCGACAAATACTCCATCCCCACCAAGGGCAACGGCTTCTATCTCACCGGCATTTTCCACGCCCTCGACGCACCCGGCGAGTGGTACCGCGATTCCAGCGGCAAGCTCTACATCGAGACCCCCGCCGCCGACAGCCCCACCAGCCACGACGTGGAAGTCAAGCACCGCGACTATGCCTTCAACCTCGGCGGCATTGCATACGTCACGATCCAGAATCTGAGCATCTTCGCCGCGACGGTCTGGTCGGACCCGAACTCCGTTGGGATGCACCTCAACCACATCAATGCCAGCTACATCAGCGCGCTGGGCGTGATGTCCAACGGGTGGTCCGCGCCGCTTAACACCGGCATCACCGTCCGCGGGGCGCACAGCATCGTCGAGAACAGCAACATCGGCTTCAGCGCCGGCGACGGAATCCTCGTCAGCGGGGCCGGCAGCATCATCCGCAACAACATCGTCCACGACACCGACACCTTCGGCGGCGACATGGCCGGCATCCGCCTGCTCGGGTCGGGCGTGACCGTCAGCCACAACACGGTCTATAATTCCGGCCGCTCGGGCATCAAGGCCTCCGTCTCCGGCAGCGTCATCACCTACAACGTCGTCCACGACGTCGGATTGCAGACCACCGAGCCGGGCGGCATCTACACCGTGCAGACCAACGGCGGCGGCGCGACCATCGCGTACAATCAGGTCTACAACATTCACACCGGCGGCTACGGCGGCACGGGCATCTTCCTCGACAACTATTCCAGCGGGTTCAACGTCAACCACAACCAGGTCTGGAACGTCGATTACGGCATGAAGATGAACTACACGTGCAACAACAATGTTGTCGCGTACAACACCCTCAACGCCATCACCTACTCGCTGTTCACCAATCAGCTGGGCAACTGGAACGGCACGAAAATCACCAACAACGTCTTCCTCAAGCCCGCCTACTTCACGCCGGGTGCGACGGTGGCGAGCAACGTCTACTCCTCCAGCAACACCGGCAGCGCCGGCGCCGGCGACTTCGCCGCGGGCGCATCGGGTGTGCCCGTCACCACGCCGCCGGTGACGACTCCCCCGCCGGTGACCGCCCCCAGCGCCAGGACGGTCATCCGCGCGGTGAACTACACGGCCAAGTCGGGCATGCAGAGCGACAACTTCACCGGCATGGGCTACGCCTATGACACCAACTGGCTCAAGTTCACGCTGAACTTCGGCACAGGGGTTACGAAGTTCACCGCGGCCGTCGCGGGCCTCTACGCCGGCGGGCGCATCGAGGTGCATATCGGCAGCCCCACCGGCAAGCTCGCCGGCACGCTGGCCGTTACCGCGACCGGTGCTTGGAACAATTACAAGGCGGAGACCGCCGCCGTGGCGGGATTGACCGGCACACAGGACATCTACCTGGTCTTCCGCGGGCCTCGGCCGGGCGTGGCGAATATCAACACGATCACGTTCAGCTAACGCGGCGAGAGTCGGACATCTCAGAATGAAAGAACGACGGGAGCCACTGCCGATGCAGTGGCTCCCGTCGTTCGTTGGGTTCAATTTTTTCGCCGATTCGTTCTGCCGCGACTCGCAAATCTGCGTCCCTCTCCCTCGTACTCGGGGGAGAGGGTTAGGGTGAGGGGCGGAACGTCGAGATGCGCCGGAATTCCAAACGATGTGGTGGGCGTACTCGCCCGCCGTTGGCCGACCACA
>JAQGHP010000210.1 GCA_028288775.1 Phycisphaerales bacterium
AACCGGGGTAGTTTTATCAAATTCTTTTAAGAAAGTGCCTTTAAATCGGTCAAAATCGGTCAGAATCGGTCAAAATGAGGGGTGAAACCGCTGCGGCTGGCTGGAAATGAGGGTGGGGGTTGCGCACGGCGGGGGCATCGGTCAGGGGGTCGGTCATCCTTGCGAATCCTGGCAACCGGAGGGGCGGTCCTGGCGATATAGAGGGTGCGGGGGCTTACTGGTTCGCCCGGCGGCGGGTCGCTACAATCCGCCGCTTTCTTGATTTCGCTTTATCACGCAGGAGGTAGTCGCAATGACGTTGCAAGAGGCCGACCCGCAGATCGCCGAGCTGATGGCCAAAGAACAGCACCGCCAGGAATCCACGCTCGAGCTCATCGCCAGCGAAAACCACGTCTCCCGCGCCGTGATGGAGGCGGCGGGGTCGGTGCTGACCAACAAGTACGCCGAGGGGTATCCGGGCAAACGCTACTATGGCGGCTGCCAGTTCTACGACCAGATTGAGACCCTCGCCATCGACCGGGCCAAGCAGCTTTTTGATTGCAAGTATGCCAACGTGCAGCCGCACAGCGGGGCCAACGCCAATCTTGCCGCGTTTATGGCGATGATGCAGCCGGGCGACCGCTTCATCTCGCTCAACCTCGCCAGCGGCGGGCATCTGTCGCACGGGATGAAGCTCAACACCTCCGCAATCTTCTACAAGCCCGCGCACTACGAGCTGGACCCCAAGACCGAAACCATCGACTTCGATTCCGTCCGCGCCAAGGCGCAGGAGATTAAGCCGCGGGTGATCCTGTGCGGCTACAGCGCCTACCCGCGGACGATCGACTTCGCGCAGTTCCGCAAGATCGCCGATGAAGTCGGCGCGCTGGTCATGGCGGACATCGCCCACATCGCCGGCCTCGTGGCGGCGGGGATACACCCGTCGCCATTCCCGCACGCCCACGTCGTCACCACGACCACGCACAAAACCCTCCGCGGCCCCCGCGGCGGGCTCATTCTCACCAACGACGAAGAGCTCAACAAAGCCATCAACCGCAGCGTCTTCCCCGGCAGCCAGGGCGGGCCGCTGATGCACATCGTCGCCGCCAAGGCCGTCGCCTTCGGCGAATCGTTGCGGCCCGAGTTCAAGAGTTACGCCCGGCAGATCGTGAAGAACGCAAAAGCCCTCGCGGACGCACTGATCGCCAAGGGGTATCGCCTGGTCAGCGGCGGCACGGACAACCACCTCATGCTCGTGGACCTGCGCGCCCGCAACGCCGAGCTCACCGGCGCGGACGTGGAAAAGGCGCTGGAAGCCGCGGGAATCATCTCCAACAAGAACGGCGTCCCCAACGACACCCGCCCCCCCACCCAGACCAGCGGCCTGCGACTGGGAACGCCTGCCATCACGACTCGCGGCCTCAAGGAAGCGGACATGGCCACCGTCGCCGCCTTCATCGACCGCGCCGTGCTCGCCAAGGGAAACACCGACGGTCTGGCAAAAATCCGTGGCGAAGTCGCCGAGTTTTGTAAGAAGTTCCCGATGCCGCATTGAACGAACAGAAATGCGGTCCACGAAGGGGGACACGAATGAACACGAAGGCATGCACAAATAATTAACGCCTTCACTCTTTCCATTCGTGTAAATTCGTGTCTTCTTTCGTGTCCTTCGTGGATCGGACTTCAATGCGATCAGACGCGTCCATCCCGACGCCCGCATCCCCCGTGCCCGGCACCGCCTGTCCGTACCCGGCGTGGGCGACGCCGGTGAAGGTGCCGTTGACTGTTTTTCCCGAGCATCCTTGCTCATATCTGCCGGGGAGGGTGGCGACGAGCAGGGGGTTCTGGGCGCACGAGATCCCGGCGGGGCTTTATCACCGGTTCATGGACGCGGGGTTTCGGCGGAGTGGGAAGCTGATCTATCAGCCGGTGTGTCAGGGGTGCCGCGCGTGCCTGCCGATACGGGTGCCGGTGAAAACTTTCTCGCCCGACAAGTCCCAACGGCGATGTGCACGGAAGAACGCCGACTTGTGTGTAACCGTCGGCCCGCCCAGCCTGACCGAAGAAAAGGCGGAGCTCTACCGCAGGTACATCACGCAATGGCATGGGGGCGAGCCGCAGACATCGGAAGAGCTCGCGGCGTTCCTGTACGGGTCACCCGTCGACACGGTCGAATTCGTCTACCGCGATGCGCGGCAAAAACTGACGGCTGTCGGAATTTGCGACATCTGCCCCGAGTCGTTGAGCAGTGTATATTTTTATTTCGATCCCAGCGAAGCCAACCGAAGTCCTGGCACGTACGGGGCGTTGGTTGAAGTTGCGTACGCTCGGAGCGCGGGAATTCCTTATTATTATCTGGGGTATTGGGTCGACCAATGCCAGTCCATGAGCTATAAATGCGGCTATCAGCCTAACGAAGTCTTGCACCCGGACGGCATCTGGCGACCCGGAAGGGGGGCCTTGGACGTTGGCGAGGGGGTAGAAAAGTAGAGACGGCGACGGGCTGAATGCTTCGCTCAGAAGTTTGGGCGTAATCAATTTCTGTTCAGCTTGGTATAAGCAATAAGGTCGCCTCGAATCATGTTTAACTCTGCACACATGTCCGGACCAATTCCCCAGCCCAAAGATAAGAAGCTTCGGATTCTGATCGTCGAAGACCACACGCCCACGCGCATGGCGATGAGCCGCCTGATCCGCCAGGCCGGCGCAGACGTCACCACCGCCCGCGACGGCGAAGAAGGGCTCGGCTACCTGGTCACCCAGCGCTTCGACGTGCTGCTCACCGACCTGCGCATGCCGAAGATGGACGGGTTCGAGCTCTTGCAGCACTGCCAGACGCTCCCCGAATCCCACCGCCCGCAGCGCGTCATCGCCATCAGCGGCGAATACGAAGCCAGCGTCCTCAACGGCCAACCCGCGCCCGTGCAATTCCTCCACAAACCTTTCAACCTCGATCACCTCCTGGAAATGATCGGCGGAAAGCCGAATTAGGGTTCAAGGGTTTAAAGGTTCAAGCGTTTAAGGGTTCAAACGTTCAAGAGATCAAAAGCACAAGGGTTGAACTGTCAGCAGACCGTTCAACCCTTGAACCTTTGAACCCTTAAACTCTTAAACCCTCTTGCCTACCCCGCAGCGATTTCCACGAACTCCGCGACGCTGTTCAGGTCCTTCACCGTCTGCGGCGTCAGTTTGAACGTGGCGGCGACGCCCCGATCCAGCACGGGGTGGAGCTTGTTCGGCCGCTTGGTCCAGATCTGACCGCCGCGGCGTTTGGGCAGCTCGATGAAGTTCTTGCTGCGCGCGTCGAGCGGGCCGTGGATCTTCTTGTCCTGCATGAAGAGCCGCTCAAGCGTCTTGCGGGCGCCTTCGCGCCGGATTGTCTTGTTGATCGTTACCCGCACCGTCTGGCCGGGCTTTGCAGTGATGGCCATGTTCCTAGTCTCCAAAATCGAAAGACGGGGAAGTATACCGGCAGATCGCGCCAGAGCAAGCCCACCCGCACGAAGCCCGAATAGAAGACCGAAAAACCGTTTGTCTATCGCATTGATCCGAGCATTCCACACATTACGAACCCGAGGCATCCGCCCACTACGAAAATCAGGCTGATCACCAATCCTGCCGTCGCGAACCCTTTGCCTTCATTGTTGCCGCTCTTTTTCATGCCGTTGAGCGCGATGATGGAAATGATCAGTCCAACGACGGGTAACAAAATCGAGCACACAAACCCGACGATCGCAAGCGTCTGCTGGCTCTGCCCGGCGCCAGTGGAATATCCGCCGTACCCCGGCTGGGCGTAGCCGGATTGCTGGTATGCGCCGGGCTGCTGGTGTGCCCCGTACGGCGGATTCACCGCCGCCTGCCCGCCCCAATGTCCCTGCACCGGAGCGGCCGGTTGTGCCGTGGGAGATGCGGCGGGTAAACCCGTCGCGTGCGTCTGCAACTGCGGCACTTGGCCTGCCGGGAGCCAGTCGGTCATCCCTTCCGACCAGACCAGATCAGCCGGCCCGACCTGACCAGCCGATTTCATCTGCTGCAACTGGGCCTCGCTCACCGGCCCAAGCTGCTGGCCGCCCTGGCTGTAGTACCATTGCGTGTCTGAAGGCATAGGGATACCTGTTTGGGGGAAAACCGCTCGTCCAAACGCCCATCGGCTACTCCGCCGCGAATCGGATGGCGTTACGGCAAATGATTGCAGCGAGTGGTCGGCAATTCGAGCAGAGAATTACCGGAACAGACACCCACAACAGCCTCATCCCACCAACACCGGCTCCGGCACAATCACCCGATCCGTCCGCGGATCGCGCCGTACCGGCCGATAAACCGTGTCGCGCTCGACCGGCTCGCGGCCCGCCTCGCGGATCAGTCGGCGAAGGTCTTTCTCATGCAGTTCCTGATGCGTCCCGTCGCCTTCGCGCTTGGTGATGTCGTACCAGACCACGGTGCCGTCGAGGTCATCGCAACCCCAATCGAGCGCGACTTGTGAAAGCCCGATACCCTGCATGATCCAAAACGCCTTGATGTGCGCGATGTTGTGCACCATCAGCCGGGCGAGGGCGAGTGTTTTTAGGTCGGTGAGCCCGGTGTTGCCGGGGAGATGGCCCAGTTCGCTCTGTTCGGGGATGAAGGAAAGAGGGATGACGCAGTTGAAGCAGGCGGGGGGGAAGGACGCGGGGACGCGGGGACGCGGGGACGCGGGGAGGGGGTTTGGATTGCAAATTTCAAATTGAGGAGCGGCCGGAGCGCGCTGATCGCCGTCAATTTGCACTTTGCACTTTGCACTTTGCAATTTGCAATCGTCTTCCTCTTTCCCCGTGTTCCCGCGTCCCCGCGTCCCCGCGTCTTGTTTTCCATCGACGGCATTCCGAATCGCGGCCAGCGACTCCTCTTGAAGCTCCCTCAACTTCACAAAATGCCCGATCCGTTCCTCCGGCGTTTCCACGTGCCCATACAGCATCGTGGCATTTGACGGAATCCCCAGGCTGTGCGCCGTGCGGTGGACCTCGAACCAACGGTCCGCGCGGACCTTGCCCTTGAAGACTTCATCATGCACGCGGTCATCGAAGATTTCCGCCCCGCCGCCCGGGAGGCTGCCGAGGCCCGCTTCGCGCAGGGCGATCAATACCTCGCGCACACTCTGGTGGCTGATGCGGCCCAGGTGAATGATCTCGATGGCAGTGAAAGCTTTGATATGCAGTTGCGGGCATTCGCGGCGGATGCCGCGGAGCATGTCGAGGTAGTAGTCGAACTTGAGCCACGGGTGCAGCCCGCCGACGATATGCACTTCCGTCGCCCCCGCGTCCGCGGCTTTGCGGGCGGTGGCGATCACCTGCTCGACGGGCATCTCGTACGCGCCTTCTTCGCCGCGTTTGCGGTAGAAGGAGCAGAACTTGCAGGAGAGGGCGCAGACGTTGGTGTAGTTGATGTGGCGGTTGCGGTTGTAGTAGGTGCGGTTGCCGTGAAGCTTTTCGCGGACGAAGTTCGCCAGCCGCCCGATGCCATGCAAATCCCGGCTGCGCGAAAGGGCGACGCCGTCATCAAACGAAAGCACTTCGCCCGCCAGCACTTTTTCGGCCACGGGCAGCAGCGCCGGATCACTCACACGGATGGACTGTGCGGCTGACATAAGTCGCAAGAGTATAGGGAATCCCCGCTGGGCGCTCCACGGCTTTCGCGGGTTTTGAAAGGGGAGGGGGCACGGGGGGAGTATTGCCACGGATGCAGACCGATGGACACAGATGAAAGGCGAAGAAATGAAACCTGAGCAGAGCTCTTAACCGCATCGCAGCTCGTTACGTTTTATCTTATACTCTTTATGAATTCCCATCTATGTCCAGCGGTCTGCATCTGTGGCAATACTCTCCCTGTCTCTTCACCTCAGCACGTCGACAATCCCCAATGTCCCGAGCAGCAGGCTGATAATCCCGTTTACCGTGAAGAACGCCAAGCCCAGCTTCGACAAATCGTCCGCCCTGACGAGGCTCTGTTCGACGATCAGCAAAGTCGTCGCGATCGCGACTCCCGTGAAATACAGCGCGCCCAGGTGCGGGGAAGACATTCCAACCGCCACTAGCATCCCGACGCTGGCCAGGTGCGTCACCCGGCTTACCCATAGCGCCGGCCCGATTCCGATTTTCGCGGGAACGGAGAACACGCCGCAGGCGACGTCGCTGGCGTAATCCTGGCAGGCGTAAAGGATGTCGAACCCGGCGGTCCAGGTCAGCACCGCCCCGGCCATCCAGATCGGCGGCAATCCCAGCGTCCCCCGAATCGCCACCCACGCACAAACCGGCGCAAGGGCCAGGCACATTCCAAGGTAATAATGGCAAA
>JAQGHP010000225.1 GCA_028288775.1 Phycisphaerales bacterium
CCGAGTACGAGGGAGAGGGAGTAATTGCCCTCGCGAACGATGGCTTCATGGAGTGGGGCGACGGCTTTGACGCATGAACTTATTTCAAGCTGCCGACGACGCCTTCCACGAGGTAGTTCATGCCCCAGAGTGCGCCGTCCTGGTCATCGAAGCCCTTGCCGTCTTCGATGACGACCTTGCCGGTGTTGTCCTTCAGGGGGCCGACGAACATCTTGAACGTGCCGGCCTTCATCTGGGTCTTGATGGCTTCGATTTTCGCCTGCGCGTCCGCGGGAACCGCCGCCCCGTAGGGCGAAAGCTTTACCGCGTCGTCCTTCAGGCTGCCCATGAAGTTATGCGGCATGGGCTTGCCGGCCTTGAAGTCGGAGACGAACTTCGTGTACATCGGGCCCCAGTTCCATTCCGCGCCGGTGAGGTAGCCTTTGGGGGCGAGCGGGGCGCAGTTGTAGTGGTAGCCGCAGGAGTAGATGCCGCGCTTCTCGGCGGTCTGGATCATGACCTTGGGGCTGTCCACATGGCCCGAGATCACGTCCACGCCCTGGTCGGCGAGTGTCGTCACGGCCTGGGCTTCTTCATTGGGAAGGAACCAGTCGCCGGTGAAGATGACGGTGAGCGTGCATTTGGGATTGACGGACTTGGCACCCAGCTCGAAGGCGTTGATGTCGCGGAGCACGGGGGTGATCGGCTTGGCCGCGACGTACCCGAGTTTGCCGGTCTTCGAGGCCGAGCCCGCGGCCATGCCGCAGAGGTATTCCAATTCGTCGATGTAGGCGAAGAAGGTGCCGATGTTGGCGGGGTCGCCGTCCTTCAATTGTCCGCCGGCGTGGAGGAAGGTGATCTTCGGGTATTTGGCGGCGATTTCCTTGACGTGCGGGTTGAAGTAGCCAAAGGAGGTTGCGAAGACCAGCGTCGCATCGCTCTGCTCGATCATGGTGGACATGTTCTGCTGGCAGTCCTTGTTCTCGGCGATCTTCTCCGCCTCGATGACGTTGACTCCCGACATTTTCTTGACGGCGGCTGCGCCTTCGGCGTGGGCCTGGTTGTAGCCCGAGTCGTCCTTGGTGCCGACGTAGAGGAAGCCGACGGTGATGTCCTTGCCCGCCGACGGCGCGGGCGTGCCCGACCCGCTGCTGCTGGCCGGTGTGGCCGGGGTCGCGGTGGAGGTGTCCTTCTTCGAGTCGCAACCGGTGAGGGCGGCGGCGAGGGAGGCGGCGGCGACGAGAATTGCCGCGGTATTGCGGCTGCGGGCCGCGATGGCGCTGAGCCAGTGTGTGCGCTGCATGGGTAGACCTTCCGAAGGCGAAGCGGCCGCCGAGGTGCGGGCCTCGGTCGTACGGCAATCGCGAGACGTTTTTGGTTCCACCCCCTCCAAGGCCAACGGAGTCGGCGCGCGGGGGCTCGGGGTCGTGCCGGCGACGTCGCCGACACGTCCGATAATCTTTTGCCATGCCCGGATCGCGGGCCGCACGAAGCGAAGTTCGTGCGGCCCGGGTCCGTGCCGAAAAAGGTTTTAGAAGTTCACGCCGAAGCCGGCGGAGCCGATCCACACGCTGCGCTCGGTGTTGCCCGTGAGGGCGGTACCGGCACGCAGCAGGGTGCTGTTGATCAGGTATTCGTATTTAACGCCCAGGTCGCCATGCCAGTGGCCATAGCGGGTGGGGATGAATGAGAGGGGAATCGACCCATTGATGGCGATCGACGCGAGACCGAAATTTCCATCGGACGAGGCGTCAACGCCCAGGCCCGTGCCGCCACGACCCCAGTAGTCCTTGGGGCCGACGGAGAAGTACGTCGGGAAGGTCAGGGTGATGGGATAGTCGGGGATCGCCTTGATGGTGTAGGTCGGGACGATGCCCAGCTCGAAGTAGCCGGTGTTGCCATTGCTGCCCAGGGCGACGGTCGAGCTGCCGCTGATTTCGTACCAGAGGTCCACGTACGGATTGAGGGCGAAATTCTTATTCCAGAACCCGCTGTCATCGTACGAGATCTTCAGGTCGATGTTGTGCTCGGTGTGGGGCTTGTTGAGCGTGGACTGGGGGAAGTTCCAGGGAGAGTAGGTGAAGGTGAGGCTGAAATCCTTGAGGACGTTCGCCGAGAAGCTGGCGAAATAGTCCATTTCGTTCCAGGGTCCGACGGCCGCGTCATTCTGGGCCGTGGCGATGTTGTTCCAGACGCCGGTGACGGCTGTGAAATTCTTGAGGAACCCGATGTCACCGATGGGGAGCACGAGCCCGCCGACCGGCTGAATGGCGACGCCATTTTTCACCACGACCAAACCGCGCGGGGTGATATACGCGGTGTTGAAGGAGATGCTGGCGAAGCCGTGAATGTTCGGCGCTTCGGGCGCCGGACCTGCGTCGTCGAGGAAGAACGGCGTCTGCTTCTCAGCCGGCTGCGCGGTGGCAGCGCCGGCCGTCGGCGAGAGCGATAGCGCATCGGGGCGGAGCATTCCGCCGGTGTCGGCGTCGCTTTCGCCCGCGCGGACCATGCCCGGCAGCGCCAAGGTGGCGGCGAGGGCCGCGGCTCCAAGAATCTTCCCGATGACGGGCCGCTTGGCGGCCTTCGTTACAAACTCTGTCATGCCCTATCCCTTTCCCAATCAATGGCGGGAGGCCCTATTGCCCAGAGGCGGCGTGTGAATTGCCTCGATACCCGCGGAGAAGCGTGGTTGGCTGCTGCTGCAACCCGACCGGCATTGAAGGCCGGGCGGAGCCGATGCCGCAGCGTTAGCCGATGTGCCTTAATCAATGCGCGTGCCAAGTAGCCGCGCCGCGCGTAAGGGATTGCATGGCTTGTGCTTATGGTGGGGGAGCGGTTGTTATGGGCGGTGGGGGGAGTGTTTCAGACGTTGCGCAGCGTACAGTTGCAACATGCGCCTTGTGGCCGCATCGGGTATGGGCTTCCCCACCGTTCGCTGAGAAGGTGGGCCAAAAAAACGATGGAATGGTGGCCGGGGGAATAGAAACTGCTCGTCGTGTGTAGCTAATGTGGGGGAGTGCGGAAACGAGCTTCGGCTCATACGAGGAGATTGTGATGGCGATTCGATTTCTTAGCAGCCGCTTTGTGAGAGCGGCTTCAGCGGCGTTGATGATCGGCGGATTGGCGTCCTGTGCGACGGCGCAAAGCACGGGCGCGGGAGGCTTCGGTGCCAATCCCGACGTGCGGCCGGGGCCCGTTATGATGGTGACGGCAGGCCAGGGCGGTACGGTGTTGATCCCGTTCTATTCCGCGGCCCCCCAGCCCTACTCTTTGACGGGCACTCCCCGGCAGACGCCCGAGCAGGCGCTTCGCGTGCTCGGACCCGTCTACACCGGGCCGCAGGGGCGGATTCTTCTGCCGCCGGCGACGCCGTAAGTGCATGAGTAGTTTCAAAATCCAGCTCCCCGCGCGGCCAACCGTCGTGCGGGGAGTTTTCATTTAAGGAGACCGAGTGGTCCCCGACCGGCCTCATTTGGCAGGAGGCTTTAGACCCGGACCGTGCTGGCCACTTCGACGCTCAGAGCAGGCCGGTCGTAGCGTTGCTCCGAATTACTCCCTCTCCCTCGTACTCGGGGGAGAGGGCAGGGGATGAGGGGCCGAGCGTGAAGTTGTGTGATTCGGAGGAAGGGCATGTAGGGTGGGTGTACTCGCCCACCATTTGTCACTCAGGCGGTCGGCCAACGGTGGGCGAGTACACCCACCCTACATGATTCGGAATTCCGGCGCACGTCGACTTCTGCCCCTCACCCTATCCCTCTACCCCGAGTACGAGGGAGAGGGGACCAGAGCGGGCCCGCTCTGAGCGCCGTCGAGGAGGGCAACACGCCCCGGCTCTGAAAATTGAAGGAGCTATTTCGATCGGACGGGCCGCTAGGGCGTTAGTTTTTTCCCCGCCAAATCTGCGTCGCCGAGCTTGCGGTAGATGCGCGTGCGATTGACGCCCAGACGCCGCGCGGCTTCGGCGATGTTCCCGCCCGTCTCGGCGAGGGCGCGTTTGATAAGCATGGTCTCGGCGGCCTCGAGGTTCAGTGGGAGATCGTCAGAGGGGACGGTCGCCCGTTGCGGCTCGGTTGGCTCTGGCCGATCGGTGAGGATCGTCAGCGTGGGGGAAATCGTGAGCCGCAGGTGCTCGGCGAGGACCGGCGCGCCGCCGCTCTCGATCAAGGCGCGTTCGATGATGTTCTTGAGTTCGCGGACGTTGCCGGGGAAGGGGTAATTGGAAAGCACGGCCAGCGCCTCGGCCTCGAGGCGCGGGGCGGCGATGCCCATTTCCGTCGCGAAGAGTTTGAGAAAGTGCTGCGCCAGCGGGGGGACGTCTTCGCGCCGTTGCCGCAGGGGGGGCAGTTCCACGGTGTACTGCGCCAGGCGAAAGTACAAGTCCTGCCGGAACGATCCGACCGCGATCTGTTCCTGGATT
>JAQGHP010000229.1 GCA_028288775.1 Phycisphaerales bacterium
GCGTCGTCGGGCGAGCGCAATCCGGGCGTTGCGTAATCGAGGCGAACCGGCGCATCGGGCGGCACGAGCGCGACGATGTCGCGTTGAACATTCCCGCGCGCCGACCGTGACTCGGCGAACAAGCGGATGAGGGCCGGCGTGAGGCCGACGGTCGTGTAGTTAAGAATGCCGATCGTCCCCCGCACCAGCGCCAGCACTGCGAATTCACCCGCCCCGCCCGCGCGGTAGACGAGTGCGGAGACTGCCGCCCATGCACCGATCCGTGCCGCGGCCGAAAGATACGCCGCGGAGATGTCCCGACGCATGGACGGTGTTTCCCCACCCGGCGCGCTTGCCGCAGCCACCCTAAGCGGGGGCGGAGGCAAGGCGTGCCGGGTCGTGGTTTGGGGCGGCGTCTCCGATTGCACACCCGCGTTTGTATCGGGTTTCTTCGTGGTTTCCTAACTCTGCACACCACCCGCGTGCGGGGCAAGCGTTAACCCCTCGACATACCGGCCGCGAGCGCTCGAGCGTCCTCGGTGGTGACGGGGTTGCCGGCGACTCCCCAGTCGCCACTCTTGATCTCCTCGACGATGACCAGCGTCAACGGGCGCAGGTTCTCGCCCTCGATCGACACCATCGTGTCGGTAAGCTTGCGGACGATCTCGCGCTTCTGGGCGGATGAAAAGACGCCTTCGATCACCTTCACATTAATCAGCGGCATACGATTGCTCCTGTCTTCCAATGGAGTTGCTCTGCGGTTGTCCGGCTCGTTGTGCAACTCTCCAAAACGTGCCGAACCATTCGGTGCCTTCACTGACGCCCGCGGCGTGTGATCGGCACCGTTCCCCCTCAATGTAGGCGGTGCCGGCCGGGCGCACAGTGCACTTGTGGTACACCCCCAGGCGTACTGCGGCTACACTCCTTTGAAGCAAGGTCTCGTATGCCCACTGCCCGCAAAAAATCGGCCTCCGAGCTCTTCGGGCTTCCCGAGCCTCCGAAAACCGGCCGCGAACGATTGGTCGCCGCGGCAGTCGATCTCTTCTATCGCAAGGGCTTCGGAGCCGTCGGCGTCGATCAGGTCATCGCGGCGGCGGGCGTGACGAAGACCACCTTCTACAAGCATTTCGAGGGCAAGGACGATTTGATGGTTGCCGCCGTATTGCGGCGGGATGAATGGGAATCCGAGGCTTGGGGCCGCGCGGTGCGAAAGCTCGCCGGGGATGATCCCGTCGCCCAGCTGCTGGCGATGATCGACGTCATGGACTTGTGGTTCAACGACCCCGATTTTCTCGGGTGCATGTTCCTCAATGCCGCGTCGGAGTTTCCGAACCCGTACGACCCGGTCCACCAGGCCGCCGCGGAGTTCAAGCGGCGCACCCGCGACCAGCGCCGCGATCTCGCCCGCGCCGCCGGGGCGGACGCGATCGCGGCCGAGGCCTTCGCCGACTGCTATACGATTCTCATCGAGGGCGCATTGGTCCTGCGGCAAACCCACGGCCGCAATGACGCGGCGCGGGTCATTCGCCCGGCCGTGGAACAGCTCCTTCGCACTTACTTGCCGAACGTGAACGCAACAGAGTCCGCACCATGGACCATGGTTCGCTCGGCGCCGTGACTGGTACGCCCAACCTAAACGCTCTGTTGTTTTTCAGAGCCGGGGCGTGTCGCCCCGGTCGGGCCGCAGGCCCGAAACGGAGCTTCGCTCCGACCGGGCCGGCACGGCCCGGCTCCGAAGTGGCATCGAGCGACGGCGAATTTCGCGTGCCAGCTATTGCGATGTCATGAAGTCAGGCCGCGGCGGCAAGCGGGAATTGCTCGGGTTGGACGGCGACCAGCCGGCCGCTCTCCCGGCGGATGCATCGGGCCGTGTGCAAGGCGCTGATCGTCGCGATCAGTGGCACCGCGAGGTTCAACCGTGAATGGCCGGCGAGGCCGGGGTTGAAGAAGGTTTCGAAGCAGAACAACGCCCACGCGGCGAGCAGCCAGCGGTCGGCGGACGAGATGGCGGCGGGGCGATGGGACCACTCGGCGGCGAAGAGCGCCGCGGGGATCGCGAGCAGCAGCAAATCGTAATCCATGTAGTAGGGCATCACGAGCGGCATCGCGGAGATGGACGCCGCGATGAGGCGGTCGCGCGACGCGGTGGGGCGACCGTCACGGAGATGTCGCCACGCGGCCAGGGCCACGCCCACGATGGCCATGCCGGAGCAGAGCCACCACAGAAGTTTCACGACGATCTGCGTTTCACCACGGACGTGGCCCTGGATGAGCAAGCGCCAGAAGCTTTGAAACGTGACCTGTCGGCCCCAGTTGTAGGGGGCTTCCATTTGCAGCCAGTGGAGCGTCGGCGGGAGATTGTGGAGGAATGCGCCCAGGCAGCCGGGGAGCGTGAACAGCGTGACAGCCAGCAGGGTCGCGCCGGTGATGGCGAGGCCGGCCACGGCGCGCCAGCCGAGGCCGATCACCAGGGCCAGGGAGAATACCGCGGCCAGTTGCGGTTTGAAGAAGAGCAGGCCCGCGAAGACGCCAGTGCGAAAGCCCCAGCCGCGACGCCAACAGGTTGTCGCGGCGGCCAACAGCAGCAGCGAGATGAACGTGTTCTGCTGATGGCACAACGCCTGCCAGAACGGGAGCGGCAGAATCGCCAGCAGCGGAACCAGGGCCCACGTCTGCCAGGGGATTTTTGCGACGGCGCGCTGCAAGTCTTCCACGCCGTTACTGGAGGACAGCGTCGAGACGCTCCGGTAAACCGACACGGGTGCCCGGTGCGCGCGGCACGATAAGAACATCCGCGTCAGCAGCACAAGCGACCCGGCGAGCAACAACATATTCACACACAGGAACACCGCGGCCGCTGTGCGGTACGGCAGCGCCGACAGTGGTGCAAACACCCACGCGAAGAACGGCGGATTGAGCCAGGGACCGTAGCGCGCGTCCATCTCCAAATCGGCATCGAGAATCGTGCGGCTCTCCACCGCCTGCACGGCGCTGCGCTCGTACATCAGATTGGGCGTGCCCTTTCGCACGAGCGTGCCCGCGGCGTAGGAGGGGAGCAGGTCGTGGCCCATCGCCAGTTTGTGGTCGGGGTGGCGGAGGGCGTTCGCGACATTCCAGCTGATGAAAACGAGGAGGAACACGCCGACTCCGATCGCAGCGATCCAGAGGCGGTCGCGGACGGGATGTTTACGAGAGGCCTTGCAGCAAGATGCTTTTCGGGTGCGCACTTCCGCGGATGGTGCGGGCTCAGGCGGCGTGGGAAGGCGATCCGACATTTCGTTCCATTTCGACGGGCATCAACATTCGGCGTCAGCCTGCATCCTCAGGTCGTGACGGGGAGTCGATCCAGCGACGCCGCTTCGGCGGACGGATCGGTTTCACGCAATCGGCCGGCGCGGGCGATCAGCAACGCGGCTACCGCGGTCAGCAGCGGCACCGCGAGATTCAGGTGCGTCTTGAGCGCAACGTCCGGGTTCACCATCAGCCAAATGAAATGCGCCGGCCAGATCCGCAGGAGCCAGCGGTCGGCCCACGGCAGCGGCTGCGAGCGATCCCGGCGGAGAAGGTCGGCGGCAAGCAATGTCGCCGGCACCGCGAGCAGGAGCTGGTCGTAATCGAAGTAGAACGGCATCAGCAGCGGCGTTGATGCGACCGCGGTCGCAATGAGACGATCTCGCCGCACCACCGGATCAATGCGGGGCTCCGAACTTTCCGAGGCAGCGCCCGCTCGCAGAAGAGCCCGTGTGCGCAGCCCTGCCCACAGCAGGCCACATGCGACCGCGACCGAGCTAAGCGTCGCCAGCACGCGTACGGCGATTGTAGGGTCGCCTGCGCCGCGGCCCTGGATCAGCAGCCGCCAGAATGCCTTGTAGGTGACGTGCCGCTCCCAGAGGTACGGGACGTCCACCTGTACGAAGTGGAGGTTGGCGGGCATCTGGTGCATGAAGTTCGCAAGCGACCCAGGCAGGGCGAGCGACGCGACGAGCAGCACCGCGCCGGTAATTCCCATTCCGATTAGCACGCGCCAGCCGAGGCTCAAGATCAGAACCGCGCCGAGCACCGCGCCAAGCTGCGGCTTGTAGAACAGCAGGCCGGCGACGAGGCCCGCCCCCACCGCGCGTCCGTTGCGCCAGAAGAGGGTGGTGCATGTCACGAGAAGCAGCGACGTGCAGGTGTTCTGCGCGTGGCTCATCGCGTGGATGAAAGGCGTGGAGAGCACAATGAGCACGGGAATAAGCAGCCAGTTGCGCCACGTCCCGGTTGGACGCGCATCTGTTTCGCTCGCGTGCGCTACGATTTTGCACAGCAGGGCTGCCGCGATCGCGGCGCAGGCGATGTTGATGAAGGCCCAGGCCCGCAGGGCGGCGAAGTAGGACAGGTGCGAGAGTGGGACGAAGGTCCACGCGTAGAACGGCGGATTCCACCACGGCCCGACCGCGGTACCGAGGTCTACGCCGTATTGGTGGGCGAGATTGCTCTGGAATTTCCGGACGGCATGCAGGTCGTACAGGTCCTGCGAATGCCCCTCGCGCACGAAAGTCCCGGCGGTGTAGAACGCGATGAAATCGAGACCCACCTGCCCACGGGTGTGCGGCTCCTTGGGCGTCAGTTGGTAGCCGACGACGATGGTTCCGATAAAAATGGCGACGCCCGCCGCCCCGAGCCAAAGCCGCTTACGCGGCGAGGCGTGGAGGAGGGATTTTGGGAGGAGATTGCGCACTGTGCTGGTTGTATCGGTTGGAAGGGGAGCGGGGGTGAGGAGGGAGAGAAGTGCTGAGTGCTGAAGGGGGCGGAATAGGAGCCAGAAGTCAGGAGCCAGTACAAGAGCGCGCGGAGAGGGGCGCTGAGGGCTGGCTTAAATCCTGTAGGGTGGGCGTACTCGCCCACCGTCCGGCGCGCGACTACGACTGAGTTCTGAGAATACAAATCCGATCACGCCGGGTACGAGCGACAGCGAGGCCCCGCATTCTTCGACTGCGGGGCCCTCAACTCTATCGAATCCGGGGCCTCGCTGTCGCTCGTACTCGGCGTGAATGAGTAGGCCCGGTCCTCGGATCCACTTCGCTCACCGCAGGCAGCACCCGTCTCTGTGCGCCCTTCTACTGGATCCTGGCTTATGGCTCCTTCCCTGCCTTGGCACTGTGATACAATTCCCCGCGATGTTCTTTTCCGCTCCGATTTGGCTGCTCGCCCTGCTTCCCTGGGGGGCAGTGAGCTTGTGGTTGCTGTTGGGCCGGCGGCGGAAGACGCCTGTGCCGTTTCTTGAGTTGTGGAAAGGACCGGCGTTGCAGCGGCCTACGAGGAGCAGGTTGCAGCCGCCGGCGGTTTCGTTGGCGCTGGCGTTGATGGCGACGTTGCTCGCGGTGCTGGCTGCGGGGAAGCCGAGCCTGGCAATCCGCGGGCTCGGAGGAAATGAATCGGTCACAATTGTCGTGGACCGGGGCATGAGCATGTCGGCGGTGGCGGGGGGTGTGCCGCGGTTTCGGGCGTGCGCGGGCGGGGCGGCGGGGGACATCGCATCCACACTGGGATCTTTGACGCCCGTGGATTTGGTGGACGTGCCGGGCGGCGGGGCACGGCGAAGCAGCGTGAAGGACTTGCCGGGCCTTGTTGCAACGCTCGCGCCGACGGCGGTGGACACGCGGGAGTTGTTGAGTGAGACCGTCCGCGATCGTCTGGCGACATCCACCAGTCCCGTGATCGTTTTCAGCGACCAGGCGCTTGCGATGGATAATCCACGGCTGGTGCAGATAGCGCCTGAATCAACGCCGGAGAACGTGGGCATCGCTGCGTTGTCGGCGCGGGAAACGCCGTCGCCGCAGATCATGGTGCGATTGAGGAACGATTCCGGCCGCACCGCCGAGCAACTGAAAGTTAGTTCGGAAGGGCAGGAGGTGGTGAAGGAAGTGGCTCTACCCCCGCGCGGGCAGGAGCGGGATTATTTCTTCGATCTGCCACGCCTGGGTACTGTTGTCGAGGCGTCGCTTGGGCAGGCCGATGACCAGTCGGCGGATGATCGCGCGTGGCTCGTGCGGGAGGGAAGCTTTCCAAGGATTGAGCCGCGGGCGGCGCTGCCGGTGGAATTGCGGCGGTTGATCGAGGTATATACGCGGTCACGCCCGCCGACGGACGCTTCGTTACGGGTCGCGATAGTGGGGGCGACTGCGGATTTGCCGGCGGACGGGCCGGGGGTGGTCGTGGCGCAGATTGGCGTTGATCACGCGAGCGGCAGCGTGACGGCCGCCGAACACCTGATCGCCAAAGACGTAGATTGGGCGGGCTTTCCCGGTGACGTTCGGATGGCCGGCGCGGCGCCCGAGGGATGGACGTCGATCGTTAGCATGGGTTCGAAGGTGATCGTCGCGGTGCGAACGCAGCCCGCCCGGCAGGTTTGGGTGGGGTTTGAGCCGGGCGCGTGGTCAGCGACGCCGGACTATGTGGTGTTTTGGGCCAATGTGTTGAACTGGGCGGGCAGCGGGCAGGAGCGATTTGCGGGACATCCGCTGAGCGAGTTCGAAGAGAGATGGAAAAGGGTTTCGGAACAGACGATGGTTGCGGGTATGGCGCCCGGAGAGTGGCCGGGGTTGTTCGAAAGTGCCGATGGTACACGGCGGGCGTTTAACGCAACGGCCGAGCCGCCGCCGCCCCTTGTTCGCGCGACGGGAAACTGGCGACAGAAGCTGGCATCCGCGGCCGCGCCGCGGCGGGCGGGGGCGGATGCCGGGCCGTTGCTGCTGGTGCTTGCGATGGCGTGCCTTGCCGGGTCGGCGGCTACGTGGAAGCGGCGCGGCTTGACACCCGTTTCGGCGGGCCGTACTTTCTGAGCGTTGCTATAACGTATTGAGAAGGAACTAGGCATGGCCGAACCCACCCCGCCCCTTTCAGTGACCCAGCATAAGGATATTCGGGTCGTTGAATTCACGAATAACCGCATTCTCGACGAGGCGAATATTGAAAAAATCGGCCAGACGCTCGCGACCCTCATTGAAGACCTCAA
>JAQGHP010000273.1 GCA_028288775.1 Phycisphaerales bacterium
ATCTGCACGATCGTCGCATGCACCAGCGTGCCCGCCGTCAGCAAGCCCCACAAAATTGCCACGGCCATCAGCGTCTCGGACCTGCGATGAAATCGCAGGCGTGCAATGACCACGGGTACGAAGGCCAGCACCGCAGTGCCCATGATCAGGCCCGAGGAGAGGAGAACCAGCAGCAGGCCCGAGTCGGAAGTGTCGGGCGCTTCGGCGTTGGCGAGCAGGAAAGCCATCGGTGGATTTTACCCCGGTCCTCATGAGGCGGCGATTCAGAGGCTCATGGATTCACGACCTTGATGCTCTTTGCGATAATCTCAACGACCGGCTCGCGGTCCTTCGGCGCGAGAGGATAGTGCCCTTCGCCTTCCTTGATGATGGTCGTAATCTGTCCGCCGAGTTCCTTGTATCGCTTTTCCAGCACGCGGGTGTTGTCCTCGAGCCGGGGGTCGAGGCTGCCGCTGATGACCAGCAGCGGCACGCCCGCTTTGGCCAGCGCGGCCAGGTTATCCAGCGGCGGCGTTTTGGACATGTGGCCGCGGAACACCGGATTCTCGCCGTAGAAGCAGGAGACCTTGTCGGGGTTCTCGATCGCCCAGCCGAGTGCTTCGCCCGCCGCTGCTCCGGCACCTTCCATCACCGGCATTTTGGAAAATCCGTTGTCGGCCAGGTGCTTGTAAACCGCATCCCAATGGGCGCGGGTCGGGCCGTCGCCGTTGTAGGGGACGGGGCCGGTGACGATGTGAAATCCCTTTGCAAGCAGGGCAAGATCGACAGCCGCGTCGCGACCGACGAAATCCGCGCGGAACACCCAGGGCTTTCCCGCCGCCGCGGTCTTCGGCTCGATGACGTTAATGGTCCCCTCGACACCGCCCAACTCAAATGCATACCGGTCGTAACACTCCGTAAACAGCGGCCCGCGGCAGGTGATGTACGTGCCCTCCTTCGGGTAATCCCGGTACGAATTCTCGACGCCGTAAAACGAACTCTTCGTGAACTTGCCCCCGACGAATGCGGGCGGCGGTGCGCTCACCGCCTTTACGCTCTGTGAAATGAAATCCGCGATGGGCGTCGGGTCGTTCAAACTGTGCGGATGGTGCCCGCGGCCGTCCTTGATCATCACCGAGATGCGTCCGCCGAGCTGTTGGTAGATGGTTTCGATGGGGGTCGAAATTCTGCCGAGCAGGGGGTCGATGCTGCCGCAGACGTGAAGCAGGGGCACGTCGTGGCGGGCCAGGATTCCGACTTTCATCGTAAGGTCCGGGTTGCCTCCGGGATTGTCGGCGTAGATGCACGAGACCTTGTCGGGGTTGGCGGTGGCCCAGGTATATGCAAACTCTCCGCCGCGACTCATCCCGATGAACGCCGGCTTCTTCGACAATCCGTGCTGGCCGGTAAGAAACGCGTACCAGGCGTCCCATTGCTTGTCGGGCCGCAGCGTGGCGTCGGACGTGATATAGGCGATGTGAAAACCGCGCTTGAGCAATTCGATTTCCGTCTGCGGCTGATGGTCCCAGTAGCATCCGCGCCAGGACCACGGATTGCCGGGCGCCGCCTCCTTCGGAACAACCACGACGCACCGCCGCTGACCCTTTACGTCGTTGCGAACCCCGTTTCCTTCCTCCGGATTCGCCTTGGTGGGTGTCAAGGCCATCGTCGTGCTGTCCATGAGAAAGTCGTAGCGATCGAACCCGTGCCACGAGGTCTTCTCGCCCGCGAATGGCGCTTCCGCCAAGCTACCGTCGATGCGCCGAGCCCCCGCAGGATTCGCTTCCTGACCGGACGAAGACCGTCCGATTGCGGTAGATAAAATCGCCCCGAGTAAGCACGCGAGAATTCCCAATTTCATGGTTGATTCCTTCCGCTGACTGTTCGATTTGCCCTGAATCGTCGGGAACAATTCGCAATTGTGGTGCAGGCTTTCAGCCTGCGTCCGCAGCCTGAAAGGCTGCACCACAAGGCACACAGGACCGTTTCGCTACTTCGTCCCATCCGCCGCCCAGATTGTCCGAATTGCCTCTTCATCCCCGAGCCCCTCGGGCACCGCCGGGCTCGGCACGTTTGCATAATACCATCGCCGATTGTCCAGCGGCGATCTCACGGTGCGGCTTCCGGGCATTTGGAGGTGGCCGTTGGAATCCGTCTGCCGCACCCAATCCCACGCGTAGCGCAGCCACTGCGCGCGGTATGGTTTGCTCTGGTGCGCGAACCAACTGATCTCGTCATACCCCCAGATCCAAATGCCGCCCATCCCCGCCTTCCCCGGCTGCTTGCTGACGCCCCAATTATCCAGCTCCACCAGGTAGGGCAGATGCTCGCACTTCCATCCGCTGAATGTCACGCCGCCCTTGCTCCGCCCATAGAGGCCATCGGAAAATCCGACTTTCAAAATCGCTTCTTCGGGGCGATCGGGAACCTCCATGACGCGCAGCGGAAACGCATGGAAGTCCAGCAGCAACTGCCCGTCGCGCACGAGGCCGCCGCTTGGAACGTGGCCGTTACAAAGCACCATATGCCGGCGGGCGTGCTTGGCCGCGTACGCGCGGACGAGCGTGAGAACCTGCGACCAGTGCGCGAGATCGCGGTCATTGCGCGCCATGATCTCCACCTGCCCGAAGTGGATCGATTCAAACCCCAGGTCGATGTATGAAGTCGCCAGGTAATAAAACCACAGCTTCGTTTCCGCCTGGCTCACGTCCGGAACCGACGCGTTCTTTCCCCAATCGCGCCGCTGGCCCGTCGGGTAAATCATGTCGGCGTACCGAAAATTCCGCTTCTCCACCGGCTGCCCCAGTGCAACAAATGCCCACTCGGGCACCGGAACCTGCTCGACCTGCGTGCTTACGATCTCAAAAACGCACGCTTCCAAAATCATGTCCGGGTCCGCCTCGCGGACTTTGGGAATCTGCTTTTTCGCCCGTTCGAGATTGGCAAGCAAATTCGCCTCGCCGCCCCAAAGGCAAAGGCTCCGCCCGATGAACTTCGCGCCCGTGCCCTTGAGCATGCGGACGTTGTCATCGAGGTCGCCCCGCCCATTGAGCAGGCCTTCCATCGAGATCGAGCGGGAAAGATAGCTCTCCAGCACTTCGCGCGAAATCGTGCCGTCGAAGTGATAGTCCTTTAGCACGGGGCCGGCCGGCTTCTCCTCCGCGGCGAACGCTTCGCGGCCCGCGAATGCGCATGCCGCGAAGACGAAGGCCGCGAGGACGACGCGTATCTTGAAAAGGTTGCGCAGTTGGGTTTTGTTCATGGTTGCTCGGTACAATACCCCGGC